>VBKX01000391.1:978-1818 GCA_005879435.1 Deltaproteobacteria bacterium | reverse complement strand
GCCGCGCCGAAGGCTACGAGAGCCGCATAAAACTTGCCGCGATCGATCAGTACGGGGCCAAGCTCGATGGATTCAAGCAAGGTGTCGAGACTGACGGCGCGGGAGTCCGGACCGAAGATAATCAGCAGACCATTGGTCATGATCACCGCGATCGCCAGGAGCAGGATGAACTGGGAATGTTCCGGGCGCGTGACGAAGGGATGAATTACAAACGATTGGAGCGCATAACCGAAAACAAAAAATGCCGTGGCCACCGGCAGCACGGCGACGAACGGATCGATGTTCAGTGTGAAAAACAAAATGACGCTGGCATACATGGCGAGCGTCATCATTTCGCCGTGGGCGAAGTTCACCAGGCGGGCCACGCCGAAGATCACCGAGAGGCCGAGCGCCATGAGCCCGTAAACGATGCCGGTCAAAACGCCGGCGATGACGACATTGGCGAGGATAACAAGGTCCACAGACATGCGAGAATGAATTGACGATAGCGCGGCTTGACCAGCCAGGAAAGCAGTGGTTCGCCGCCTGACCGTCGGGTTGTCACTCCGGACCGAGTGCTTCTCCCTGAATTCGTAGTTGCCGGTTCACGCCTTTTTGTATTCCCGCCAAGGGAATACCGGTTTAGCTTCGGCGGACGCTTCGGGTAAAACTACAACGGGTTTCTGCTGTTGATTTTGAATGCACGCCGACAGGTTGCCCTCGACTTGTCCCTTGATGTTGAACTTGATCGGACCGCCGATCATCATGCGATTCTTAATTTCGGTTTGACGAATGGCATCGGTGAGCGCCTGGGCTTCGGTCGATTTCGCGCGTTTGAATGCGTCGGCGGTGATCAAGGTC
>VBKX01000391.1:0-954 GCA_005879435.1 Deltaproteobacteria bacterium | reverse complement strand
TTAGCGCCGATTTCGGATCGAACCACGGAACGTTGGATATACAGCCTTCGGACAGCCTGCCGAGGGTTTGGAAAAACTGGTTTTCGTACATGCCGGGTGAGCCCGGACTGATGATGCCCATGACGTTCCAGCGCTGCTTGACGATCTCGCGCCGCAAAACGATGGCGTCATTCAACCGGCACACCAGCAGCAAAAAGTCCGCCTTCGTTGCCTTCGCCTTCGAAATTTCGACGGTGAGATCTTTTGCTCCGGGATCATAGCTGATGGTGTCCAGCAGCTTGAACGGCAAGTTCAGCTGCGGCACGATCGCCGCAATCGCCCTGGCGTTGGCTTGCCCAAACGTGTCGTTGACGTGCATAAAAACCGCCGTGCGGGGCGTCGTCTTGGTGGCGCGGAAAAGATCTTCGCTCAACGACAAGCCGTTTTTTATGAGCTCCGAGGCGACGGGGAAATTGCGAAAGACATACTTGTAGCCCTGTTCGGTGATCTGCGGCGCCGCGGCGATGTTAATCACGAACGGTACGCCGCGCTGCTCGGCGACCTGCGCGATCGCTGCGGCGGCCCCGGAGTCGAAGGCGCCGACGAGACAGTGCGCGCCCTCCTGAATCAGCTTCTCGGCGCGCGTGCGCGCGGTATCGACGTTGGTTTCCGTGTCGGCGTTCATCAACTCGATGTCGATGCCGAGCAAATCTCTTATGACAACCGGCGCGAGATCGGCGCCTTTTTGACAAGACTGACCGATCAAACCCTGCAAGCCCGATTTCGGCAGCAGCACGCCCACTTTTAATTTGTTGCTCTGCGCGCGCGCGCTGTTGAATGGGGCGAGTACGGCGGTTGCGGCGCCGATGAGCGCTTTGTTGAATTGTCGGCGATTTATTCTGCCTGCCATTATCGATTACGGCGTAGGTACCGGAAGATTGCCGATTGTTAATTTCGATCCCGTCAGCGTCCCGT
>VBKX01000054.1 GCA_005879435.1 Deltaproteobacteria bacterium | reverse complement strand
CTTTAGTCAGGAAGCTTTTAAAGCCGCCGCGCGCGGCGGACCCTCGACCCGCTTGAAGTTTTGGCTGGATATCGATCGACTAAAATCATAGTTGATTCCAAACGATGAGTTTACGGCTCTGAGCGCTAATCACTCCCGCAGCTAAATATCTTGCCGCACTACGAATGCCTCTTCGTCGACGATTCGGATCGTTGTTGGCGTCGCACCAGTTCTGTCAGCGAACCGTTCGATTCCCGCTTGTGTGGATCTCGGTCCACGACAATATTCATCCAATCCTCTTGGACGTCACTGCGATCTTCGGCAATTGTCATTAGACTCAGGGGATGACGCAGATCTCGACGCAAAGTTTTTAGATCGTTGTAAAAAGCGATCTCGTCGCGCTGAAGCTCGCTGTACGTTATCGGCGTTGTCTTCGGTTTTTCATGCTCCTCTTTTTTAAGCGGCGCTGAATGCGCCGCCACGACTAAGGTGAGCGTAGAAGCTGTAAGGCAAGTTACGATACAGGCTCTATGCATGAGTGCTCCTTGTTAAATTTAAGTAAATTTAGATCGGCTGACTAAAATTATCGTCGTACGTCTAAAGCTGTAGAGCCGGCACAACGATTGTTCAGCCCGTCTCAAGTAGATTTTTAGTCAGGTGCCGATCTCGACTTCTTAACTGGTCGCGAGCAACTTTTACGCCAGTGGATTTTTCCTCTGGCCAAAATGCAAAATTTTTCTGCGCAGCTTTTTTTAACTACCAAAGGGTGTGGTCAACTGGCTATTCAGTCAACCGGTCGGTCTCACCGTTCATATCCGAATGTCACTTCAAACCTCAAATTGACCAAACCTAGAAGTTGAATCGCGGCACGGCGCTTGCTCAACATAATTGCAGATCGAGACAACGCGGTGAAGGGAGGTGAAACCATATAAAGCAAATCGTCGTAACTGTAGCGAAGGTGTTGATGATCGGCTCTTGGGCCGGCGATGGCGGCCATCCGGCAGTGTACTTTAGGTATACCGGCGATGTCATCGGTTTCTACGGCCCTTGCGACGAAGGTCCTACTTGAAAGCAGGCCAAGTCACCACCAACGACGTGAAGAACAACGGCGATGGAAAGAGTACCTTGATCGCTGCTAGATCAGAATTAGAATTGTGATAGCGGAAACCAACGCGAAAAAAATTAATAGAATTAAAAGGAGGAAAAGTTATGAAACGGATAGGAGCAACGGCATCTGTAGTTTTTCTGGTTGGGGCCTTGTCTGGCAGCGCATTCGCTGGCGACCAACCTCTGTTGAAGGAACAAGCCGCCGAGGGCTATTGTCACATGAAATTTCCCGCGGTGCGGCAAAGGACTTTGTCGAGCGACAATCCACAACTGAAAAGCGACTCCACCGGTGACGTGATTGATTTTTACGGTCCTTGCGACGAGAGCCCGACGAGTGCCGATCAAATCGTCCAACAGAAACAGGACGAGCAGTTTATGTTCGGCCGTGCCTACGAAGACGGCGATTAGTTTTCGGAACGACTTTGTAAATGGATGGCATCGAGGAGAGGACAGCCTCTCCTCGATGTCCGTCGGTGGATTTTAACACCGCGTCGTTCAGCGCAGCTTTTCGCGATGCGGCTTTCTCCTCGCTCGCGCAAATTCTCATCTTAGAGCCCCCAACAACTGAAATCTTCGTGTCCTTCATGGTCAGATAATTGCTTCTGGAACCGCATATCCGATCAGCATGCCGGAAATTTTGTGCGAGCTCGAACTCTCAAGCATAACAGCATAACGCGCCGGACTCTGACTCTCGGGGGGCTTCCATGAGGGCGACGAAGGATGAAAAGCTCGATAGGCTGCTTCGTCAGCGCTCCATCCAACCGGCAAGCATCGGTCTCGCGATGCGTATCATTCGAAGATCGAGAGATTTGCGCCAAGCAACATCATTGCCGCCCCTCGATGCGCTGAACCGCGCCGCGGGGGGCGAGGGGCGGCGGTCCTACCCCGATTCAAAAAAAATCCACCAGCGTTGATTGTCTAAAAATGTTTTGGCTTTATCTAATCGCTCTATGGGAATGGCTTGTCCCAATCGGCGATGTTGTTCTCAAGCAACGGTTTAGCCGGCTGAACGCTTTAGCGGACGCGCCGACGACCGTGGCGCCCGGGCGTTCCTCTGAAGGTTTCGTGGTTCGCGCAGTACGCCTCACGATCGGAATTTTCTCGCGTTATGGTTGATGCCGCGTCGCTCGCGGTAAATTTGTTCCCGGTGCTTGGCGCAGTTTCGACGCTCGCTGAAGGTGATGAGCGCCCAACGGTTTGCGCGGATAGTTAATCTTGGTTAGTTGCGGCCGATCGATTCGCCTAGGGCCAACTCGACGGTGTCAAGCAGGCGATTGGCGGTGAAAAGTTTCGACATGAGGAAGATTACTTTGTGCGTTGCATAATCTCGCAAGGTCTCGGCGGCGAAGGCAGACGCGAGGATAATTTTAGTTCCGGGATGATCCTCTCTGATGGCTTCTGCAATTTCGGTTCCCAGGATGAGCGGCATCCGGACGTCGATAATTGACACATCATATTCGCCGTGAGTCAGCATCTCGTAACCTGCCAGGCCGTCCGTTGTCCAGATCGCTTGGACCCCAGATCCCTCGAGGATTTCCACTAGAAGCCGGCAAAAGATTTCATCGTCATCGATGATGAGGACTCGCATGGATTATTTCTCTGCCCTGTGTAAAAGCAAAGGGCATGCCCAACGGATGCTAGCGTGCGTGCTGCAGGCCTGCGAAAATATTTGAAAAAAAATCGGCGTATTGATCTAGTTGAGGCCGCGTTGCGGCCAAATCGGCAGCGATGCCTCAGTCGTCCTTCAGCGAAGGTCCAATCTCATATCGCGCCAGCATGCGGTAAAGCGAACGTCGGTCGACGTTTAAGATTCTTGCAGTCGCCGAAACATTGCCGTCGGTGAGCTGCAATACATGTCGCACGTAACGTTTTTTTACTTCTTCGAGACTCGGTGTGTCGGGAAAATTGAACTGTGTGGTTGCCGCGGTATGGAAGGGAAAGTTGTGGGCGTTCTGTTCGCGGATTTCACGCGGAAGATCTTCGGGCGTCAGGACGGGTTGGTATGAGAGCGCCACCGCTTGCTCGACCGCGTGCTCGAGCTCGCGAATGTTCCCAGGCCAGCGGTAGGAACATAGGAGCTCCATAGCCCTGTCGGAAATCGCCGATACGGGCTTGCCGCAATCCTGGCTGTAGTATTTCAAAAAATGCTGCGTCAGTAGCGGGATGTCATCGGCGCGCTGCCGCAGGGGTGGAAGATTGATGGTGACGACGTCGAGGCGATAGAAGAGGTCTTGGCGGAACTCACCGTTAGTGACGGCTTCCGCCAAATCTTGATTGGTCGCGGCGAGCACGCGCACATCGACCGCCATCCATTCTTTGCCGCCGACACGGCGGATCTCATGCTCCTGCAGGACTCGTAACAAGCGCGCCTGCATGCTCGGGCTGATCCCGCCGATCTCGTCAAGGAAACAGGTTCCGCCTTGGGCCTCTTCGAAGACTCCCTTCTTATCCGCGACCGCTCCCGTGAACGAACCGCGCATGTGGCCGAAGAGTTCGCTTTCGAGAAGCGTTTCCGTCAAGGCGCCACAATCCACGGCGACGAACGGACCGTTGGCGCGGGGGCTGTGTTCGTGTATGGCGCGTCTTTGTCGGCGCCACCCGCGCGACGGTCTTGTAAACCTCGAGCATGGGCGGGCTCTTGCCAATGATCTTACCGAGCTGCGATGGATATTCGCCATCGGGCGCAGCGGTTTTCTCGACGCGGCGCTGCAACGATCGCTGCGCTAAAGCGCGCGAGACGATGTTTTTGAGCTCCGCCAGATTCATCGGCTTAGATATAAAATCGAAGGCGCCCTCATGGATCGCCTCAACGGCGGTTTCGATGGATCCGAAAGCGGTCATGACGATGATCGGCAACGCAGGATATTTTTCATGCACGATCCGCGTCACGTCCAATCCGCTCATTCCCGGCATGCGTACATCGATGACCAGCAAGTCGTACGGTTCGCCGTCCAGGCTCGACAGAGCGGTGTCCCCCGACGTCACTTGGTCGACGCGAAAGCCGTCGGATTCAAGAGTTTCGGCAAACAGCTGGCAACTGACTTCGTCATCATCCGCGATCAAGATGTGGGTGCTCATGGCTTTCCTCATTCATCGGCCAAACCGCGGGTCGCGCGTCGACCGGCAGATAAATGCTCACAGTGGTACCCTGTCCGACTTCACTTACGATATTGATCGTACCGCCGTGGGCTCGAATAATTTCTTGACAGATAACCAACCCTAACCCGGTGCCTCGTCCCGGCGGCTTGGTCGTTACAAAAAGGTCGAAGATTCTAGGCAGGACGTCCGGCGGTATCCCGGTGCCGGTGTCAGCGACTTCGATGGCTACGCCCGGCGCTTTCGTCGAAGTCACCGGGCATTCCACCGTCGTAATCTTTACCGTCCCCTTCTTTTCACAAGCATCGACGGCGTTGTCCAATAGGTTGATCAGCACGCGCTGGATCGAATTGCCGTTGCCAGAAACGACGAGTCTCGTCCCGGCCAGCGCCGAAGTTACTTCGACACCGCGCTGCTCGAAATTGGGTTGCAACAAGACCAGCGTGTCGCGGACCAGCTCGTTGATATTCACTTCGCTCTTGGCCGGAGTGCCGCGGGTTTGAGACAGGTAACGCTGAATGATCTCGCCCATGCGATTGATTTGGGTCTCGATTATCGCCAGGCGCCGGCGCGCGCGCTCGGTCATCGACTCTTGAGCAAGCAGCTGAGTATAGCCAAGCACGGAATTCAAAGGAGTACCCAGGTCGTGGGCTATCGTGCCGGCCATGCGGCCGAGCGTGGCCAATCGCTCGACTCGTCCGAGTTCAAGCTGAAGGCGCAAAAGCTCGGTCTCGACTTTTTTGCGCTCGACGATCTCGGCGCGCAGCGCGTCGTTGGCACGGGCGAGCTCCGCCGTCCTTGCCTGGACTCGTTCTTCCAGCTCTGCATGTGCCTTAAGCAGCTCCTCTTCGGCGCGTTTCCTGGCTGACGTCAAATAGCTCGTGACGGACGCAACGCTAAGGAACACCGCCAGGCGCAAAAGAGCGCGCCAGTTCAGTTCGATCATGTAAATGGGAGCGATAAAGAAATAGTCGAGCGACAAGGCGGAAAGAATCGTCGCTGCGAAGCCCGCGCCGAAGCCGCCGTACCAGGCGCTGAACATCACCGCGACGAAAAACAGGGTAAAATGGCTGGGGTCGGCGCGCCAGGGGAGAAGCGATGCAGTTGCCAGGGCTAGGGCCGCTGCCGTAACCGCGATCCCATAGCGCGCAACGACGGGACGATCTTTAATCAACATCCGGCCGCACCAATCCGAGAAGGATTTTTCCGTCGTCGATGAAAGCAGCGGTTGAGCCATGATGTTTACCGGCGTGCTCGTTTAAGCGAAGTCGGGAGAGAAAGTCGGCGCTGTTAAGTAGTTGCGTCTTA
>VBKX01000390.1 GCA_005879435.1 Deltaproteobacteria bacterium | reverse complement strand
TCGGACTGATCACAACCAAGGAGCCGACGCACGAATCCGACGATGAGCTCGTGCGGCGCATCGAGCAAGCGGCGAAATATGTGCCGATGGAGAATCTCGCCTTGAGCACGCAGTGCGGCTTTGCCTCCGCGGCGTCCGGGAATCTGATTACCTGGGACGACATGAAGCGCAAGCTGGAGTTGGTCGCCAAGGTCGCGCACCGGGTGTGGGCATGACTTAACTCGTTCAAAAGTTCAAGCGTTCAAGGTTCAACGGGTTTCAAAACGTTCAAACAGTTCAAATCGTTCAAGCCGGTTAGTTCCCACCTCGAGTTTTCATTGTAATGTCATCCTGAGGCAACAGCCGAAGGATCTCGTCTTCGCAAGCTTCGCTGTGTTCAAGATGACGCACCGGGGTTTTTAATTGCGACACAGCCACCTAGCGGAGGGCGAGAAGGAGGGGGTCTGTATATAGTGAGAGCTCGCTCTCCTTTCGGCCGAGCATCGCCTTACTAGCTTATTTTGACGTTCACGAATCGCTGGACAATGCGCCGTGTTCCGGTTTAAAAAAGAGTAACCGATGCGGCCTTCCGCATTAGATTTACCAGTTGGGAGGAAACTAGATGACGCAGGTGGTTGGCAAACCTACACCCAGGGTCGAGGGCGTGCTTAAGGTTACGGGTAAAGCGCTCTACAGCGCGGATTTGCAGTTACCCGATTCTTTATGGGGCAGATGCTTGCGCAGTCCGATTCCATACGGACGGATCAAACGCATCGACACCAGCAAAGCTTGGCAAGTGCCGGGGGTGAAAGCGGTGATTACCGGTCAGGACGTGACCGGATTGCGCATCGGCCGCTGCATCTACGATACGCCGGTGCTGGCGGATGGCGTGGTTCGCTTCATCGGCGAAAAGGTGGCGGCGGTCGCGGCGGAGACGAAGCTCGCGGCGGAGCAGGCGCTGGAGTTGATCGATGTCGAATATGAAGAGTTGGAGCCGCTGCTTGACCCGGTAGAGGCGGCAAAGCCCGACGCGCCGGTGCTGCACCCCGATTTACTTTCTTACAAAGGTCTGCCGGTGCCGCTCGAAAGCGTCAGCAATGTTGTTGCCTATCTCAAGTGGGGCAAAGGAAATATCGAGGAGGGCTTCAAACAGGCCGATGTGATCGTCGAGAATACTTTCACGACGCAGGTGACGCATCAATCCTATCTCGAACCGCACGCTTGCGTGGTAAAGGCTGACGCGTCCGGCGGCGCGGAGCTGTGGTCATGCAGCAAGACGCCGTTCGCGGTGCGTGGCCAATTATCGAACTGCATCGGCGTGCCCAAGGAAAAACTGATTTTCCATCCGACGCACATCGGTGGCGACTTCGGCGGCAAGGGCGGCTTCATGGACGTGCCCGTGGCGTATTTCCTGTCGAAGAAAAGCGGCCAAGCGGTCAAGATGGTCATGGATTACACCGAGGAATTGACCGCGGGCAATCCGCGCCACGCCTCGATCATCAAGATTAAAACTGGTGTGAAGAAAAACGGCGCCATCGTCGCCCACCACATCGAGTTTATGTTCGACAGCGGCGCGTATGCGTCGATGAAGCCGGCGGGCTATCTGATCGGCGCATCGACTTGCGCCGGGCCGTACAAGATCGCCAACTGTCTGATCGAAGAACGGATGGTTTACACCAACAAAATCCCCTGCGGCCATATGCGCGCGCCGGGTGACCCGCAAGGGTTTTTCGCCAACGAAAGCCAGCTCGATATCGTCGCGCGCAAACTCGGCATGGATCCGGCGGAGTTCAAACGTCGAAACATGCTGCGCGACGGCGACGAAACGCCGATCGGCGGCCATATCTCGCACATCCGCGGCCAAGAAGCTCTAGAGAAAGCGATTCAACTTGCGGGCTACGGAAAAGCAAAGCCGAAACATGTCGGCCGTGGTTTGTCCTTTTCCGAGTGGAGCCCGAGCGGCGGCGAAGGCAACGTGTTCGTGACTATTGAGGACGACGGCAATGTCAAAGTGATTACGCCGGTAGTCGATCAGGGCGCCGGAGTGCTCACGGTGATCGTCGAAGTGGTGGGCGAAGAATTGCAAGTTCCGGCCGATGAGATCGAGTTAAAGCAAGCGGACAGCACGATCGTGCCGAGCGACGGCGGCGTCGGCGGCAGCCGGGCGACACGCGTTTACGGCAACGCTTCGTTCGAAGCCGGAGTAAAAGCGCGCGAGGAGCTGTTCGTCTTCGCGGCGCAAGCACTGGAAGTCGATCCCAAGGAGTTGGACCTCGATCGGGGAATGATTCTGCATAAGAGCTCGAAGCGCAAAATGAGCTTCGCTGAAGTCGTCAAGTTCAAGGGCGCGCCGATCTATGTGCGCGGCTATTACAAAAGCGCAGAGAAATCTCACGACGCTTCCGTTTCGGCACAGATCGCCGAAGTGCACGTCGATCCGGAGACCGGCAAGGTTACTTTGCGCAACATGGTCTCGGCGCACACGACGGGCAAAGTCATCAATCCGCTGATGCATCAAGGACAGATCGAAGGGGGCGTAGTATTCGGCCTCGGTTACGCGCTCACTGAAGAAGTGATGTTCGACGGCGCCAGGATTACCACGACGAACTTCGGCGAATTCAAGATCCCCAACATCACGGACATCCCGCCGCTCAAAACCCACGTCATGGAAAACGTGCCGGCGGGCCCCGGGCCGTACAATAGTTTGGCGATCGGCGAGGTGGCGAATACGCCGACCGCCGCAGCAGTGGCGAATGCGGTGGCGGATGCCTGCGGCGTACGCATTATGGATTTACCGGTGACGTCGGAGAAGGTGTATAGGGCGCTGAAGGCGCGAAGCGCGTAAAGAAAAGGATGATGCAAAACGGGCATCTCGCTTTGTTTTTTCCGAGTGATCCACCCGATGTCTTTCCCATCGAGGGTGAAGATTGAGATGGGGGTGCTGAAGAAGTTCAAAATCACCCCTACCTTTGTCCTTACCCGTCAAGGGGCAGGATTTAATGGATCGGAACTCCGGTCCGCGAGTCGAGGTAACGGAGGAGCGAGTTGGTCTGACAGGGTTTCGTAACTTGGGAGGTGCTTATGGCTGAATCGCTGCGATACTACATCGCTCACAACGGCGGATTAAAGATCGTCCAGCCGCAAGGTTCATCGATGAACACGGTCGGTGAATTTTTCGAAGGCAAAACCCTTGAGCATCTGATCGGCTGCAAGAAGAATCCAGAGATCGTTTTTGCCGCCGTCGCTTTCGACGGCGGTTATCGAACGGAAGACGCCGGCAAATCCTGGACGAAGATCATGGACGGCGACGTGCGCACGTTTACTGTCGACCCGCACGATGAACGCGTCGTCTACATGGGCATCGGACCGATTCGCTTGTTTAGGAGTGAGGATACCGGCAAGACCTGGGGGCCGCTCGACGGCATGCTCGCTATTCCAGACGAGGCCAAAACGAAATGGGACGTGCCGCCGCGCCTGCGCGGTGTCGAGTTACCCCACGTGCGGCATATCTTTATTCATCCAGAGGATCAGAATCTCATCTTTGTCCTGCTCGAGCATGGCGGCGTCCTATTGAGTAGAGACCGCGGCAAAACTTGGTACGACCGTAGCATCGGCATCAGTTACGTCGATATGCACTACATCGAAAACTATCCCGGCAGCAAAGAGCGCTACTATGTGTCTTCGGCGCGCGGTTTTTACCGTAGCGACAATGCCGGCGAGCATTGGCGTCGGGTGGAAAACGGAATGCCTTGGGCCTATACGGAACTCCACAGCTATTCGCATGAGTGGCACTTCCTGCCCGGTGACACACCGCGCATGGTGCTCTGCGGCGGCTAAGGTTCGCCGGGAGTCTGGAGCCGGGAAAAAATTCATCCTCACGGCTGTATTCTGCTCAGTGATAATGGCGGTGAAAACTGGCGCACCTCGACGCAAGGATTGGAAAAAGAAAACCCCTGGATGCCGTGGGTGCTAGTGCATCATCCCACCGATTCGAAGGCGCTTTTCTGCGGCATGGGCAACGGCTCG
>VBKX01000389.1 GCA_005879435.1 Deltaproteobacteria bacterium | reverse complement strand
GTCAAAAGAGGTCTTTCCGAGCACGGTCTAGTTGCCGAAGACTGGGGCGGCGATGCGGTATTCGCCCCCGTGTCGGCAAAGACCCACGAAGGCATCCCGCATCTTTTGGAAATGATCCAACTTCAAGCCGATATCTTAGATCTCAAAGCAAACCCGAACAAACTTGCGCGCGGTACGATCGTCGAGGCGAAGTTGGATCGTGGCCGAGGTCCCGTGGCGACCGTCTTGGTCCAGGAGGGCACGCTGCGCGGCGGCGACGCATTTGTCTGCGGTGTTTATTACGGCAAGGTGCGCGCCATGATCGACGACCACGGCCACAAGTTGGAGTCGGCGCCGCCGTCATTTCCAGTTGAAATTATTGGACTCCAGGGCGTGCCCCAGGCAGGCGATTCATTCGTGGCCGTAGCCGACGAAGCTAAGGCGCGGCAGGTCGCCGAATATCGCCAGAGCAAGCAGCGAGAATCAGAGCTCGTAAAATCGAGCAAAGTTTCTTTGGAAGAGCTCTACGATCAGATCAAAACCGGCGATGTCAAAGAGCTTCGCGTCGTGCTCAAGGCCGACGTGCAGGGTTCCGTCGAAGCGCTCAGTGACGCATTGAGCCGCATGTCGACGAACGAAGTGAAGCTCAGAGTCATTCACGGATCGGTCGGCGGGATTACCGAGAGTGATATCTTACTGGCAGCGGCGTCGAACGCGATCGTTATCGGGTTCAATGTCCGGCCCGAGTCTAAGGGTGCGACGTTGGCAGCAAAGGAAGGCGTCGACGTAAGACTCTATACAATCATTTACGAAGCCGTAGCGGACGTCCGCGCAGCGATGGAAGGCATGCTGGAGCCAACCTACCGCGAGCAAACGCAAGCTCGAGTCGAGATTCGCCAGATCTTTAATATCGCCGGCGTCGGCACCATCGCCGGCTGTTATGTCAACGAGGGCAAAATATCGCGTGGCAACATCGTGCGTTTGTTGCGCGACCAAGTGGTGGTTCACGAAGGTAAGCTGGCGAGCCTCAAGCGATTTAAAGACGACGTGCGCGAAGTTGCCGCAGGCTACGAATGCGGTCTTTCCTTGGAAGGGTTTCAGGACATCAAACAGGGCGATGTCATCGAAGCTTTCGAGCGCATCCCGGTGATACGGCGGATCAACCCGACGCCGCCGGGACGCGAGGCGCAGCGACTTAGCGGCGTATAGTTAGCCGACCGAAGTCGCTCGCGAGTCACGTATCGCCATGGTCGTGGGCGTCCTTAAGCTCAAGCTGACGATTCCTGAGAACCATTCTCTAAAAGGCAAGCGCGGGGTTTTGAAAAGTATTCAGACGCGGGTTGCCAATCAATTCAACGTATCGGTCACGGAGTGCGGCGATCAAGAACTCTGGCAAAGCTCGGTTTTGGGTTTTGCCGCCGCCGGCACGAGCCAGCCGGTGGTGGAAGCGACGTTGAATCGGGTGACCGATTTCGTCGAGGCCCTCGGTCTGGTCCAACTGGGCCACGCCGAAGTGGAATGTTTTCATTGCTACGATCGGGTTTCTATTTGACTGAAATTCGCGACCCACGCGTCCAAACGGTAAATTTAACCGAGGTAAAAGTGACCAAGGATCTCAGGCACGCCACGATCTTTTTCAGCGTGCTCGGCGACAGCGTCGGCAAGAGCGAGGCTTGGGCGGGCCTGAAGAGCGCCTCGGGATTTATTCGTTCAAAAGTTGCCAAGCAGCTCAATCTCCGTTTCGTGCCGTCGATCGAATTCACCTACGACGAAACCGAAGAGGAAGCCCGGCGTATCGAATCCTTGCTAAGAGTTGCGAAATCATGAGGTCGGTTCGTTTCGCGGTTTCGTTCTGGGTTTCTTAGCTTTCCGTTTTTTCCTTTCACGCTCATGACGCAAAGCGGCATTCTACTGATCGACAAATCAGAAGGCCCCTCTTCCGCCCAAGTGGTCCATCAGGTCAAGAAACTCTTATGCGCCAAGAAAGTCGGTCACCTTGGCACCCTCGATCCCTTTGCCTCGGGCTTGCTCTTGGTGGGTGTCAATGAAGGGACGAAGATCGCCGATATTTTTCTGGGCGGGGTGAAGCGATATCAGGCCGTGATGTCCCTTGGCGTCGAAACCGATACGCAAGACGCGACTGGAAAGGTGTTGAAAGAACAGCCCGTACCGGCAGTCGGGAAGACCCAACTTAGCTCCTTGGAGCAAAAATTCTCCGGCGATCTCCTGCAGGTACCGCCGATGTTTTCAGCCTTGAAAAAGGACGGCGTACGATTGTATCGTCTGGCACGCCAGGGAAAGGAGATTCCTCGAGAGCCGAGGCCCATCCGGATCGACGCACTTCGCGTGATGCAATTGAACGAGCACGAGCTTGAATTCGAGGTCACCTGCTCGCGCGGAACTTATGTCCGGACGTTGGCGGCGGATATGGGAAAGGCATTGGGTTGCGGAGCGCACCTAAAAAATCTGCGACGTCTCGCCTGTGATCATCTCGACGTCGCGCAATCCATCGGCATCGAAGAACTGAAAGATCGCCATTCGCAAAACGTCATCCCGCTTGTTTCGCTGCGCTCAGCGCTAGCGCATTTACGAGCGGTGACATGGCAGAGTCGTCTCATAGCCCGGTTGCGCCTAGGGCAGCAGGAACTGCTCGGCCAACTTGGCGCGCGGCAAAATGGCGAAAATTACGTTGGCATCCTAGATCCGCGCGGCGAACTGGCGGCGTTAGCGAGATGGGTCGAGGACATTCCCGGCGGGCGGTGGCGACTCTCCCGGGTATTCCGCGAATAGTGCAATTATTGACATGGCTGCGTATCATCGGTTAGGGTTTGTGAATGCAGCGTGCTCCTGATTCGCTACATCAGTGCTGCGCTCTTTATGAGCGCCACGTCGCTAATCTCCATAATATAAGAAATTCAAAATACTAAGCGATCAGGAAAGGAAAGATCGTTAAACCATGAACCAGTCGACAGGAACAATTCCCATAAATGCGCATATTCAAAAATGGGTCAAAGACGTTGCCGCCATGTGCCAGCCGGATGAAGTTTTCTGGTGCGACGGCTCCGAAGATGAAAAGGAACGTTTAACGAAGATCGCCGTACACGGTGGTGATCTCATCCCGCTCAATCAAAAGGAACTACCGGGTTGTTATCTGCATCGCAGCGCCCTCAACGACGTGGCGCGGACGGAAAATCTTACTTTCGTTTGCACCGATCAACAGGAGGAAGCGGGCCCCAACAATAATTGGATGGCTCCGGCCGAGTCTTACGAAAAGCTTTCGAAAATTTATGCCGGCTCGATGCGCGGACGGACGCTCTATGTGATTCCATTTCTCATGGGGCCCGCGGGTTCGCGCTTCAGCAAGGTCGGTGTCCAAGTCACGGACAGTGTCTATGTCGTGCTCAACATGCGCTTAATGACGCGCATGGGCAAGATTGCTCTCGATCACCTCGGCAACTCCGACGACTTCACCCGCTGTCTTCATTCCAAAGCCGACCTCGACATCGAACGGCGATTCATTTGTCACTACCCGCAAGACAACACGATCTGGAGCGTCGGCTCAGGCTACGGCGGGAATGCGTTGCTCGCAAAAAAATGTCTCGCGCTGCGCATCGCCAGCAAACTCGGTCAAAAGGAAGGCTGGCTCGCCGAGCATATGCTCATCGTCGGCGTTGAAAGCCCGGATGGTGAGATCACTTATATCTGCGGCGCCTTTCCGAGCGCCTGCGGCAAGACCAATATGGCCATGCTGGTGCCGCCCCCGAGCATGAAGGGTTGGAAGATCCACACGATCGGCGACGATATCTCCTGGCTGCGCGTTGGCTCGGATGGCCGGCTTTGGGCGATTAATCCGGAAGCGGGCTTTTTTGGTGTCGCGCCTGGAACCGGCTCGAACACCAACTCTAACGGTTTTAAAATGGTGAAAAGAGATACGATTTTCACCAACGTCGCGCTGCGCGATGACGGCACGGTCTGGTGGGAAGGCCATGATGATCCCGTTCCCGACAACGCGCAAGATTGGCGCGGCAAGCCGTGGGACCCGGAAGGGGGCTATCCTGCCGCGCACCCCAATGCGCGTTTCACGGTCTCGATAAAACAGAGCCCAACGTATTCACCAGAATGGGAAAAACCTGAAGGCGTGCCGATCAGCGCCATGCTCTTCGGCGCGCGCCGGCAGAAACTGGTCCCGCTGGTCTATCAATCGTTCAATTGGCAACATGGCACTTTCCTGGGCGCTACACTGGCCTCTGAAACCACAGCAGCAGCTACCGGTGCGGTGGGTGTCGTACGACGCGATCCGATGGCGATGCTGCCATTCTGTGGCTACAACATGGGCGACTACTGGGGCCATTGGCTGTCGATGGGCAAGCAAGTGACCAATCCGCCGAAAGTTTTCCGCGTCAATTGGTTTCAGCGCAACGAGCGCGGCCGATTTCTCTGGCCGGGATTCGGCGAGAACTTGCGCGTGCTGCGTTGGGTCATTGAGCGCTCGAAGGGCGGCGGCAATGCCAATGAGACGCCAATCGGATACGTGCCGCAGGCAACGAGCTTGATCGGCGAAGGCCTCGACGTATCCAAGTCCGACGTCGATCAGCTCCTCAGTGTCGACCGCCAGGCCTGGAAAAACAATCTCAAGAGCCAGAGTGATTTCTTCGATACGTTCGGCGATCATTTGCCGGCGGGCTTAAGGGAGGAGCATAGGGCGCTGGCGAAACGTCTTAATGGTTGAATCAGGAGGGGCATTATGGCGCGCGGACATCATGATGTTGGCGGTCTTCCGGGTGCAGGGCCGATCGATCAAAGCCAGCACGACCTTTCCGACTGGGAGATTCTCGCCGATGCCGTCAATCAAGCGCTCGGCGCCAGGGGGGATCAAGCGGACCGACGAAATGCGCCGCGCGCGGGAAGAAATGGACTCCGCCTCCTACCGGGACATGACTTACTACGAACGGTGGATTGCCAGCATCGAAACCATACTCATCGAAAAAAAGATTCTCACGCGGGAAGAGATTGATCGTAAGCTCGCGGAATTCGATTCCAAGTGGGGCGAGCCATGAATGCTGATGTCGCCAGGTTTAGGCCCGGCGACCGTGTCAAAGTAAAATTCGAAGACCGGCCGGGCCACATCCGAACGCCATGGTATATTCGCGGCAAGACCGGCTGGATCGAGCGCATCCACGGGGAGTTTCTAAATCCGGAGTCTCTGGCGTTCGGGCGTGACGGTCTGCCTAAAAAAACTCTCTATCTCGTAGCCTTCAATCAGAGCGACCTATGGGACAAGGGCAATAATGCAGACAAACTCCTGGTCGATATCTACGAGCACTGGCTCGATCCCGCCGCGTAAGCAAAGGAGTCAGCATGAACACCCCGAGCGATGAACACGGCCACGATCACCCAAAAAATGAACTAAGTCATTACGCTAAACGGATTTACGCGATCCGTGATCTGCTCTTAGAAAAAGGCGTCATCAGCGAGAAAGACATTCAATGCCAGATTGATTACCAAGAAGCGCGCTCACCGGCGAACGGTGCAAAACTCGTTGCCCGCGCTTGGGTCGATCCGGCTTTCAAGGCGCGCTTCATCGCCGATCCGAAAGCGGCCTGCGCGGAAATGGGGATCGATGCGACGGCCATCAACGAGTTTGTTGTGCTCGAGAACAAGGAGAATCTGCGCCACATGGTGGTTTGCACGCTCTGCTCCTGTTATCCGCGACCGATATTGGGTAGACCGCCCGATTGGTACAAGAGCTTCAATTATCGGCAACGTTCGGTGGTTGATCCGCGCGGAGTTATGCGCGAATTTGGCCTGCATCTGCCGGAAGACGTCGAAGTTCGCGTGCATGACAGCACGGCCGATATTCGCTATCTGGTTTTGCCGCTCCGTCCGAAGGGCACGGAGGATTGGAGCGAGGCCGATCTCGCCAAGCTAGTGACGCGCGACAGCATGATCGGTGTGATGGATGCCCTCGACTCGATTCCTGAATAGCTCCGGCAATTTCCTCCAACTACCCTTTTAACTCCGCGAACATCATCTAGCGTCGATCCCGTACATCAGTGCTCTTGATGAGCCTTTTTTTAAGTTGATTTTTGCAGCTACTGTTCGTACCATTTACGATATAGATTGGGTAAAAAAGCGATAAAAACAACTTCAAATACTTTGCCTTCCGATTTAGGAAGTCTCCATAATGTCTAGGAAATATGTCATCACTCTCCGCTGTATCGCTCAAGATCTAGAGCGGCGAGGACTCAAGACATTCGATATCCGGCTGCTGCGGGATGAGTATATTGTAGAGTGTGGCTACCAGGATCCGCCATCGCCGACTCCGGTTACAATCCATTACACGCTTATGGATATCGACGAATTGGACCGCGTGGGGGAAGACAAACGCGGGGAGCCGCCACTTGCTAAAGACTTTCTCAACCAAATCCAAATTTTTCGAACAATTGGCGGCTATCTGGACAAGAACGAAGCTCGGCTGATTCGGATCACGAATAATGACGCTCCGGGAAAAGACTCGATATTCACGGTCGAGTACATAACGCGAGACGGCGAGCACATGGTCGACGACCGCGCCAGGTCAGCCCTCTACGACATGTGTGTCGTGATGTACAAGCAAAGAGGAAAATTGACCGGTACCGGTGGACGGCGGTCACGTCGGCGCGGGTGATCTATCAAAATACGCTCCCAGTGAGCCCGGCATCAGCTTCGGCTCGTTCATCGACCGCCGGGAGGCTTTAGACATTGGATACATCCTTCGATTATTATTCCTTACTTGGACTGAAGCGCAGGGCCAGCACGGACGAAATCAAGCGCGCATATCGCAAGGCCGTGTTCCGGTATCATCCGGACCGTAATCCAGGCGACGATGAAGCGGCCGATAAATTCAAGCAGGTGTTGGACGCGTATGAAATCTTGTCGGATACAAATAAGCGTGCAAGCTACGATGAAATGACGCGGCCCGCTGAAGCCGAGGATGAGACTGATGAAGAACAAGTCGAGCGGGACGAGCCGAAGTTTGGTGATGGCCTAGGTCAAGCTTTTAATTTTACCCAGGACTTTAAGTCCAAAGTCGAGCCTGAACCCAAATGTCCTTCCTGTTCGGCGGTAGGGATTGATCGTATCGTGTCGCGCAAGGCGGGTGCCGGGTCGGCGCGCGGCAAACAATTTATTCTCGCGCCGTTCAACGTCGTTTTCTGCAACGCGTGCGGCCATGTTTACGGAGTGACTCCGAGTGCGTCTTGATTCACCGTGGGTTCATGTGCTGATATTCCACCCGGAGTGAAGCGCGCAAGATCCGCCGATATTCGACCGAGAGATTTCTTTAGCAGCTCTCCATAAACCTTCAAACGACTACGAATGAATTTGGCTCATGGTATTGAAATAAGTAGATTAAATAACGTCGCCAGAAATCTTCCCTATCGCGCGTACGTGAGGCGCAGATCAACTGAGCTTGGGCCCGGTCGGGTCAGTACATAATTCCGCCGCCCTCGACCACCAGTAACTGGCCGGTGACAAAGTCGCTGTCGTTGCTGGCCAAGAATAATGCCGTGCCGACAATGTCGGCGGGAATTTCGATGCGGCGAAAGGCGCGTTTGTCCATGCTGCCCTCGCGCCGCTTGACTACTTCGTCCGACGCCGACTCTTCGCTCATAGTGGAGCCGGGCGTCATGCAGTTCACGTTGATGCCCCACTCGCCCAATTGTCGGGCCATCACGCGGGTCAGCGCGACCACGCCGCCTTTGGCGGTGGTGTAGTGAGGCATATTGCCCGAGCCGCTGAAGAATGTGCCCGAGGCGATATTGATGATCTTGCCGTTTCTTTGTTGCTTCATGACCGGGATCACTGCCTTGCTACACAGGAACACGCCTTTCAAATTGACTTCGATCACCCGATCCCATTCGTCCAGCGCAAGATCTTCCACCGCGCCTTTCCATAATTTCTGCGTGACGTAAATGGCTGCGTTGTTGAGCAATACGTCGATGCGGCCATATTGTTTGACCGTCTCGTGCATCAGTTCCTGAACATTAGGGAAGTTTCGGACATCGGTTGTTCGCGCCCATGCCGATCCACCGCGGTCGATGATGGCTTTAGCTGTCGCTTCGCCACCGTGGGCATCGATATCGGCGATGACGACATGAGCGCCTTCCTCG
>VBKX01000388.1 GCA_005879435.1 Deltaproteobacteria bacterium | reverse complement strand
CTCCGAGATGATTTCGCCATCGATAACGCTCTGCTTTGTCTGGACGGCGTCACGCTGAGCGACTTCGACTTCATCGATCTAGGAAAGACCCTGGAGCCATCCGGTACCGTACCGGTGACTATCAAATCCTTAGTGTTTCAGTTCTAGCGTCAATCAAGAGCAAACGACCGCAAGAAATTTCTCGCGCAAAATACTTCTTTGTCATTTCGACTGAAGGGAGAAACCTTTCCTCGATTCGCTCAGGGTGACCGGGTTTGCTCGTCACTTTGCCCACCGCCGCGTGTCTGCAGTGAAACTTCAACGGTGGAGCGTCCGGCCGGTGGGGGATCGGACGCTTTAGTTCTACCGCTCACAGCTTACTCATGCCTCTCCAATTTCGCCGCGTCCGTACCGGCGATAAAACCCTGCGTAGCACACCGGCCCATGCCGTGTTGGTTGAATCCGCCGGCCGACTCGCCGGCGCAGTAAAGACCGGGGATCACTTTGCCGCTCATGTCGATTACCTGGCACTTGGCATTGATTCTCAAACCCGCACGCGTGTCGTGCACCACAGGCGTTCCCCAAGCCGCGTAAAATGGCGGCGTTTGGATTTTGTATTTCGGCGCCGGCTTGCCAAAATCCTTATCTTCTCCAGCATCGACGAATGAGTTGTAGCGCTCCACGGTCGCTTTTAACGTCGAACCCTTTATCGGCTTCGCCTGATACTCGTTCTTGATCGCGGCAGCGAGCTCTTCGAGCGTGTTCCCGGCAAAGAAATAACCGTCCGGATCGACGTACGGAGGTACCACCTTCCATCCTTCTCTTTGCACCGCGTCCGCGTCGAAGATCGCCCACACCGGTCCCGCACAATAATCCGGCGCTTCCGAGTACTCGTTCATCGCCAGGGCCGCGTGCGTGAAGCTGTGCTTGGTCGGATTGAACTTAACGTTTTCGGCGTTGCGATAGTCATTGGGTGTGTACGGCGTGACTTGGCCGGCGAGATTACCGTGGGGAACGTCGCCTTTGGTCTCGTCGTAAAATCGCTTGCCGACCTGGTTGACGAGAATTAAGTCCTGCCAGTCCTTCACGTTGAAACCGGTCGCGCGCACCAATGGAAAAATCGGGCTCTCCAGCTTCCACGTCGTGTAATTGTACTTGGTCGCCAAAGCGCGTTGAGTGCGCATGGTCGCGCCGTTTTCCAATGTTTGGTTGGCCAGGCCCCAAAGCGACGCGCCGATGGCCATGGCCGCGAGCTCACCGCTCGCGTCCTGAAAAGTATACGGTTCGCCGCCGACTTGGATCACCGGGGTCAAGCGCGGGTCGAACATGCGGCGAAAATTGATATCGCTGGTGCTGCCGCCGGTGGCGATAATCACCGCTTTGTGCGCGCGCAGCTTCATCGTCGGCAGCGTGCTTTCCATATTGCCCTCGGAACGAAAGCTCTTTAACGGCGTCGTTGCGCCGGGCATGATGCGTGGATTGTACTGCGCCGTGATAGCGATCACGCGCCCCGATTTTTTCTCTGTGGCCGGCTCACGAATCAGGCTCGTCATTTTATAGTTCAGCAGAAATCTCACGCCCTTGGCGCGCGCGCTCGCTTCCAGCGGCCGCATCACGCCCGTTCCCGCCGCCGCGTTGGGACTTTCCAATCCGGCGCCTTTCGTCCAGAACGCGTGATTCTCCCGCGGCGCCGAGTTGCCGGTTGTCGACGCGCCATGGTTGTCCGGCGCTTTGTCGGTAAACTCCACCCCGTTGGCGAGCAAGAATTCGAAGGTAAGCGCGCAATGGTCGGCGAAAGCGCGCATCACCGCCCGATCATTGTAGCGAAAATCCGGTGACCCGTTGGGTTGCACGATCGACCAATCAGTCAGATCGGAAAAAACAGTGTCCGGCGAATCGGCAATATTATATTTCTTTTGCGCGCTGGTGCCGCCGCCCAACGCCATATGCCCGCCGCTGATGATCGCGTGCCCACCGACATCGTAATTCGCCTCGACGACAATGACTGACGCTCCGCCTTCGACTGCTCTAATCGCCGCCGGCAGCCCGGCGGCTCCTGAACCGATCACTATGACATCTGCCTCGAGATCCCAATTCGTGCCGCTATTCGTTGTTGCTTTTGCCATAGTGCTTTTCTTCAATTATTAATTTGTTGCACCCTTTAGCACGACTGTACTCGAATAATCTAAGCCCAATCGCAGTTGTCGATGATATCCCAAAATTCAGAGTCGCTTGCAACCATCCAAATGATCCTTCTAATGGAATTGACGTACTTAAAACGACAGCACGGGACTGGGTTCTAATCCGATTGCAAATCGCAAAGTGATTCATTCCTGCTGACACCCGACTATTTCGGATACAACGAACCTACACAATCAGAGGATCTGCTTGACCGTACTCAAGAGGTAGAGGAGAATGGCGCGATCATAGGTTCGCAGGAATTGGAATCACTCTGGCTCGCGATCACGAAGTTAAAAAACCGGTCCTTGCCATTTACATAACTCGAATTCAATCGGTACTTCATATTTCGAATCTAAGGCGCCGCTCGATCACTGCCGCCGCCGATAACGCATCGCGAGAATTCGAGGATGACCCCAAAGAGATAATGGATCGCGATGCACCAAGCAACCGTGAGGAAAGTTGTTGACCATGCGAGGCTGGGCAAAGTTGGTTCTAGTCGTACTCGCACTGGGTGTTCTCTATTGGCCTGGCATTCAATACCACTGGGAAATGGCGAACAATCCATACTTTGTCCCTTTTGACGCTGCTCATGTTATTCCTCCCTTTTTTAAGTTCGATCCAAACGATCCGCCATTTCCAGCTCGGCATGATGTACCTGGCCTATGCCGTTTTTATTGGTATCTTGGGCCGCTTGGGATGGCTGTTGGGCGGCGCTGCGCTGAGCTTTGCCGTGATGGCGTTAACGATCACGGCGTGGATTTTCATCGGGTTGGGCTTCCTCGGCGCAACTCCTCGGATGTACGCCTACCCGGTGATTGCGCTAATACTCTATGCGTTGATTCGGGACCGTCCTCACCTCCTGGTGGTTACAGTAATCGTGAGTGGAATGCTTTATCCCATCGTGGCGACCATCGGCGGACTGTGTCTTGCCACCTGGATGCTCTTAAAACCTTTATCCGCCCGTGGGTCGGTGTCGCACTGGCGCTGGTCACGCCGCTTGGCAACTGTGGCAGTGACCGGCTTTCTGACACTGGCGGGGCTGTTACCGATGTGGCTCGACAGCCAGCCTTACGGCAGGCGCGTTAATGCGACCGACATTGTGCTCTACCCTGAGGCTGGGCCCGAGGGCAATTACCGCGCTTATGACCAGTTGCCCTATAAACTCTTCGGCAACGAATGGGCCATTTATTTTGTCGGGCCGATGTACAGCCACGGCGATCCAATCGCATCATGGGCCTCATCGTCCTTGTCGTCATTTGCGCCGGCATAAGAGCGGTGTTCAAGGAAAATTCCAATGGGGCCGCGGTTCGGTTGATCGGCTTCTTTGCCGTCTGCGTGGTGTTGCACGTGATCGCCTGGCTGGGCGCGCCGTATTTGTATATTCCGACCCGCTTCTTCATGTATTCGCTGCCGTTTCTGATTACGTTAATATTTCCCTGGTCGCTATACATTTTGCTGGGCCGAGTTCCGCGGCTGCACTCATCAGCCAAACTCAAAGCTTTAAGCTTTCTGGGAATCGTCTCGGTATATCTCATGGCATTTGGCGGCAGGGGCAACGTCGAGTTCGCGGCATCCCCTGAACAACAACTGTCCCAGCCATTAGCCGATGCCATCACCGCTTTGCCGAAGGACATTCTAATCGCCGGCTGGCCCGCCGCGGAGATACGAAACGTAGAATATGTAACGCGACGCAACGTCTTTCTTACCGCGGCGACGCACCATGTGCTGCACTTAACCTACATGAAGGCCATGCGCGTAAGAATGGACGCGTTATTTGAAGCCTACTTGAGTACGGATGCCGCGCCGCTATACCGGCTGAAACAAGAGTTTGGCGTAACCCATCTTTTAGTGGAGACGCGCGATTTCACCGATCCGAAACATCCCCCGGAGTATTTTGCGCCGTGGCGAGCCCGTATCGGTCCGCGTCTCGCAGAGATCAAGGGGAAGGAGTATTTGATGAATCGATCGCTGCAGGAGAAGGCGGCCGTGTACAATAAAAACGGTTTCATCTTGCTGGATCTGGCAAAGCTACCGTGACCACGAGTCAAATCATTGCAGTGTGATGCTTGCACCATGGGAGCTGGGATGCGAAAAATGGATTGACTGAACGCGTTAGAGTCGAGTTCAAGAAGGAAAGGGTGAGGGGAGATTGCCATGACGACCAAGACCGCGACCAAATACAACGTCGGCGGCGTTGCCCTGGACCGACCTTTCAAGATCCGCCGTCTGGGTCACTTTGGCTTTAACGCGTCGGATTTCGAGGGGAGCAGGCACTTTTACTTCGATCTGCTCGGATTTTTTGTCACCGAACCGGCGGGCGCCGGTCTCTTCGGCAGACACGCGGGCGATCATCACTCGTTCGCCTTATTCGACAAGAAAAAGTTCAACGAGCGGCAATACGCCGGCGACAATGCCAAGCATTTCCGGCCGCAGAACGATATCAATCAGATCACATGGCAGGTCCAGAGTGTTTCCGAAATGGCCGAGGCAAGCAAGTACTTTCGTGGCCTCGGCGTCGAAATCATGCGCGAAGGCCGGGCGGGAGGTGGAGGTTCTCAATTTCATCTCTATGTCTGGGCGCCGGACGAACAGATCTTCGAATTGTATTACGGCATTGAGCAGATCAACTGGAACGGCTACGCCCGCCCCGCACCGATGCGCCATGGCACGCCCAATCCGCCCAACCAGCCGCAGCTTCCCGACTACGAACTGGTGCGCGCCGACATCGAGAAGGGCATCAGTGTGCTAGACGGCTGCCGGCATGTAAGTAAGATGCCGCTCAAGTACGATGTCGATGGCGTGTTGTTACCGCAACCCTTCAAGATCACCCGCGTCGGCCCGGTGAATCTTTTCGTCGACGACTATTAAGCACTCAAACGCTGGCACACCGATGTCCTGGGATTTACATTGACCGAAGAAGTCGAGTGGCAAGGCGAACGCTGCGCTTATTTGCGCTGCGACAACGAGCATCATTCACTCGGCATCTTCCCCAAATCATGGCGCAAAAAACTGGGGCTCAGCGAGGCGACGTCGAATATGTCTTTCGGTCTTCAGCTCGCCAATTATCAGCAGCTGAAGGCGGCAGTGAGCTTCCTGCGCGGGAATGGCGTGCGGGTCGAAACCGAGATCATCCCTCCGGAGCTGCACCCTGGCATCGATTACGCCGCTTATGCATTCGATCCTGACGGTCACTGCCTCGAGCTCTATTACTACATGGAGCAGGTGGGCTGGGACGGACGGCCGCGTCCGAAAGAGATGCGCCGCAAAGTCGATCCGAATAACTGGCCGGAAATATTAGAACCATTATCGGACACCTTCACCGGCGAGCCCTTCATTGGTCCGTGGCGCGACGCCGCTCCCCTTAACCTTCGCGCCTAAGCCTTGAGGTCTTCTCCCCAAGATCGCAATTGTCTTGCTCGGCGGTTTTGATATATAGCTGGCAATAGAATTCCGAGTTCAGAGTCCGGCATCCCGTGGGGGACAAAGGCGTGCAATCTGACTTTCAAGATCGCGAGCGCGCGAGGGTCGAACAATGTATATGATGATGCGCAATCCGGCGCAGGTGCTATTCGTATTCACAAGCGCAATTTTGGCTTACCTGGTTTTGCCGCCGTTCTTTTTCATCCTCCACACGAGTCTAGTGACCGACCGCGGTTTACAAGCGGGCACTTTCACCATCCAGCACTTCGTTAACATTATCGACTCCCTCGGCGACGTCAGGACACTGCTCAGTAACTCGCTTATCTATGCAGTGAGCAGCTCGGCGGTCGCGTTGGTTTACGGCACGGCGCTCGCGTGGCTCGCCGAACGCAGTGACGCGCCGTTTCGCAAACTCGCTTACGTTTCCGCGTACGTGTCGTTCGCGATCCCCGGGATCATCAAAGTCGTCGGCTGGATCATGCTCCTTGGCCCCAAGGCAGGCATGTTGAACGCCGTCGGCATGGCGTTAACGGGACAGCCGTTCTTTAATATTTTTTCCATGGGCGGCATGGTGCTAGTCGAAAGTTTTCTCTGGATCCCCATTGTCTTTTTGCTCATGTCGACGCCCTTCCGTTCGATGGACCCGTCATTGGAAGAAGCCGCGACGACCGCCGGCAGCACCAGCTGGCAAGTCTTTCGGCGCGTGACTTTTCCCCTCGCCGTGCCCAGCGTACTCGCCGTGATGATCTTGACGATCATCCGCTCGCTCGAAGCTTTTGAGATTCCGGCGCTAATCGGCATACCCGCCGGCGTGGAAGTGCTGACCACGAAGATTTATCTGCAGATCAAAGGCGGTCTAATTCCGAAATACGGCGAAGCCAGCGCCTACTCGATTATTCTCATCGTGCTCGTCGCTTTGGGGTTAATTCCGTATTATCGGATCACCAGCAAGACCTATAAGTTCACCACGATCAGCGGCAAAAACTTTCGCCCGCATCGGATCGCCCTCGGCAAGTGGCGTTGGCTCGGCGGCACCCTGATGCTGGTTTTGCCCCTTTTGCAATTCTTGCCCATCGTGGCGATTACCTGGTCATCCTTTTTGCCATTCGCCCAGGTGCCTTCGAGGAAAGCGCTGTCGATGCTAACCCTGAACAACTATGTCACCGCCTTCAATGACAGCGGTGTGATTCGCTCCGTGATGAACAGCATGATGGTCAGCGTGTCGTCGGCGACGGCGGCAGTCGCCATCACCTTCTTCGCCGCGTGGTTGATTGTGCGCGCGTCGATCAAAGGACGCAGGTTACTGGACCAGATGTCGATGTTGCCCTTGGTTTTCCCCGGCATCGTCATGGGCATCGCGATCCTAAAAATGTATTTGATGTTGCCGGTCCCGGTTTACGGCACGATCTGGATACTGGTTTTAGCGTTCACCGCCCGCTATCTGCCGTACGGCATCCGCTTTAGCCACTCCGCCCTGTTGAGCTTGCATAAGGAACTCGAAGAAGGCGCCATGGCCAGCGGCGCGAGCTTCTTCCAGACAGTGCGCCATGTCGTCGTGCCGCTGATCATGCCCGCGCTGCTTGCCGGGTGGATCTATATTTTCCTGATCACCTTTAAAGAGCTGTCGATCGCCTTGTTGCTCTATTCGCCCGGATCGCAAGTCGTCGCCGTGACGATTTGGGAATTATGGGACAACGGCCACGTCGGCGAGCTAGCCGCGTTTAGCCTGATCATCACGATCGGCACTGTGTTCGTCGGATCGATCTTTCTCAACATCGCGCAACGCTACGGACTGCAGGATTAGTTCCAGTAGCTTGCTCCGGGTGAGCTTTGAACTTTTGAACCTTGAACAGCCCGTTTCGTTCAACCGTTCAAAAGTTCAAGGTTCAATCGTTAGCAGCTAATTTCATTCGGAGGATCTTTCGTGGAATTTACCATCATCGACGCCGATGCCCATCATCTTGATGGTCCCGCGTATAAAACCTATTTGCCGGAAAAATTTCGCAGCCGCAGCGGTCCCTATTTTCCGTCTTTCGGTTGGGATATTTTTCTGAACGGCACCACCGGGCGGAAACCGACCAACCCCGATGAGTATTGCAAAGATCTCGACGTGGAAAAGATCGGCGACGCGGTTGCGTATCCCAGTAATGCGTTGGCGATCGGCCTGGTGCGCGAGCTCGATCTCGCTGCGGAGTTGGCCAAGGCGTACAACGATTGGGCGTGCGATTTCTGCAAAACAAGCGGCAATCGGATTAAATACGCTGCGGTTATCGCGCCGCAAGTCGTGCCTGAAGCCGTAAAAGAAGTTCGCCGAGCGGCTACGCAAAAGGGTGCCGTCGGCGTGATGATGCCTACCTACGTGCAGCAGGGATTGGATCTAGGCCAGCCCCAATTCGATCCGATCTACGCTGAAGCGCAGGAACTCGGCGTGCCCGTCGGCTTTCACGCCACCGCGCAAGTTGCAGTCGGCAATACCCGCTTTCACAAATATATCGGTGTGCACATGACCTCGCATCCCTTCGAGCAGATGCTGTCGATCGTGTCGGTGATCTCCAATGGCGTCCTCGACCGTTTTCCGAAACTCAAAGTCGGCTTTCTCGAAGCCGGCGTGGGCTTCTTGCCCTACTGGATGGAGCGCTTCGACGAGAAGTATTTGCTGCGGAAATCCGAGATGGAGCCGCTCAAGTTACTGCCAAGCGAGTATATCAAGGACCATCGCTGCTATTTCACCTGTGAGGGTGAAGAGTCGGCGCTGCCGCTGGTGATCGAGCAGTTCGGCGACGAATGCATGATGTACGCCTCCGATTATCCGCACTGGGACATGGAATGGCCGCACAGCGTGAGCCAAGTCGTCCGCCGCAAAGATATTTCGGATAAGACCAAGCAAAAAATTCTGGCGGACAACGCCAAGGCGTTTTATCGGTTTTCCTAATGGATAATCCTCGCTACTGGAACCCTTGTCCGAGGTGATTGTAACCTCGAACCGGTGCGAGGTCATTCCGAAAAACGATTTGAACGACTTGAACTTTTTGAACGATTGGAACCAAATCAAACCCACGGAGAATTCAAATGCCCGACACCAAACCGATCAACGCCAACATCGACGAACACGAAGGCATCGCCTGGCTGACGCTTAGCCGCCCCGAAAAGAAAAACGCTCTGAGCATCGCTCTGCTCACCGAACTGTCGAACCTCCTGCGTTCGCTCGCCGAAAACGACAAAATTCGCTGCATCGTCACCACCGGCGCTGGCGATTCGTATTCTTCCGGCCGCGACCTTTACGACATGCGCGGACAAGATAACCGGCGGCGCACCCGCGGCTTCGGGGGCGTGGCGGAGATCGTCGACATCATGCGCAAACTGCCGCAGGTGACGGTTGCCAAAGTTCGCGGCTGGTGTCTTGGCGGTGGACTTGCCCTTATCAATGGTCATGATCTGGTGATCAGTGCGGAAAATGCGAAGTTCGGCATGCCTGAAGTTATCCGCGGCAGCTACGGCGCAACCGCAACGCCGTCGCTCTTCCACGCCGGTATACCGTTCAAGAAAGCATTTTTCATTTCCCTCACCGGTAGAAATTTGAGTGGCGTAGAAGCAGAACGCATCGGCCTGGTCTCCCAAGTCGTACTCGAGAACGAGCTCGATAACTATGTCGATACGCTGGCGAAAGAGCTCGCCAGCCGCAACGGCCCAACACTCGAGAACGCCAAGATCGCCGCCTACATGCAAAAAGACTTGCCCTTCGACATGGCGCTACGCGCCGACGACCTCGTCCAACACCGTCTGCGTTACTACACAAACCCGCTGAACGACGTGGAAGGCTATCTCCACTCTCAAAAAGGCGGCGGCACGGTGAAGTACGTGAAGCCGGAGGATCGGAAATAGATCAACACGGCACCTGGCGAGCCTCAATCAGCCCCCAAGTGATCTCCGCCGTCAAGTAGGAACGAATAAGGCAATTCGGTGCAACAAATCGCACGCTGCAGTTTCTTCCATGCGCTTTTGTCAATGACGGTATCATTCGTCATTACGGTGCCGTTCGCGTTCAGCGCCGATCGTATCCGCATCGGCCTCAGCTCATTCACCCCAATCAATGCCGCCCTATGGATTGCCGAGGACAAAGGGCTATTCAAAAAATATGGCATCGACAGCGAAGTGATTTTGATCGGCGGCGCTTCCGCAGGCGGGGTTAGCTCCTTAATTGCTGGAGATGTTCAATTCCTTGGCGGCGCCGGCGGGGCAGTCATCAGCGCGGGCCTAAATGGTGCAGACGTCGTCATGATTGCTTCCATCGTTAACCGAGGCGTCCAGCGAGTGATGGCCCGTAGCGACCTCAAAAAACCGGAGGACTTGCGCGGCAAACGAGTCGGCATCACCCGTCTCGGCGCGGCATCGCATTTAGTGTTGCTCATGATGTTGCGAACATGGGGTATGAGTCCTAATGACGTGCAGACGATGCAAATTGGTTCTTCGCCCGCGATGATGGCGGCCCTCGAAAAAGGTGGCATCGACGCCGCCGTGATGACCGAGCCGACTTTTTTTTTCGCGGAAGATCAAGGCTATCGCGTGCTCGCCGACCTAGCCGACACGGACATTTACTACTTGCATAGCATGATCGACACGACCCGCGCTTTTACCCGCACGCATCGCGACCTAACGAGCCTGTAGAAAAAAACGATTTACAAAGTGGTTTTTCATGTTTTGCTCTGGTAACACAATCAGTGATTGAATTTCAC
>VBKX01000387.1:15651-16172 GCA_005879435.1 Deltaproteobacteria bacterium | reverse complement strand
GCCGTTGGGCCGGTCCAATCCCGACGCGATGATCTTAGTTTCACGTTTGCCGTTTTTTTTTTCCCACGATGGCGTAGACTTTGTCGAGGACACGATTGCTGACGAAAACGGTGCCCTTGTCGCCGAGACGCAACGAACGCGCATTAGGGATGCCGCCCGCATAGACTTCGACCTTAAAACCCTTGGGTAGCTTGAGTTGCGCGATCGGCAGCTTGTCTTCCGGCGCGCCGAACGGCAGAGGGGCGACGTTGCGCAGCTGCTTGGCGACCTCGGCATTGGGAATATCGGGCCGTCCCGGAACCGTCGTCGGCTGAGGTTGCAGTGTGGGCATTGGCTTCAAGGCCTCGGATTCCGCCGGCGACTTCGGCGGTTGAGCCGGCGGTTTGTCGCCTGACTGTTGCGCGAACGCGGGCGTAGTGACTAATAGGGCGATGAGGAGCCCGGCGAGCATGATGCTTTGCTGTTTTGGAGACCTTGTAATCATAAAAAATCCTCCTCGTTTGAACGAATCGACGCTTTTA
>VBKX01000387.1:14176-15639 GCA_005879435.1 Deltaproteobacteria bacterium | reverse complement strand
CGAACCTCAGCTTAAGACAGCATTTCGACGGCTGGCATTCATTTTGGTCCGGACGATAACGAGACTTGGTGATTGCGTCAACCTCGACTCGAGGGGCCGATGTGAATAGACGCGCCTCCGACTATTGGGCAAGAAACTCATGATCACTAATCCTAACAGTTATCCTCGCGCATTCCGGACAAGCTTCTCGGGTTCCTCCTGGAACTTTATCTCGGCGTCTTGAGGCAAGACCCATTTTTTGAGCGGCCGTCCTTCGGCCAAGGCGCGCAGCTCCCTTTCCCAAATCTTGCGGAACAGGATGACGCCGATATCCGAGCGGCCGAGATGTTCTTGCGCGCGATCCGCGAGTGAGCCCTGTCCGACTTGCGCGACGTAGTCTTGGGTATGCACGAGCGAAATCTTGTCTTTGAAGAAATTGTCCAGGTCTTGGAAACTTAGCTTGCCCGACAGCACGGCCTCGCCCATTTGCACAACGGAAATTTTTGGCTCCGCGGCCGCGGCACCACGGCGCGCGCGGTATTTATCCGCGGCTTCCCCGCTGAGCGGCAGACGGCGCACGCGAAATTCCAACGAGCGCTGATCATCCAGCGGCACATCCCATTGCATGCGGTCTTCCGATCCACACTCCGGTTCGGGCGACGGATTTCGAAACGCGTAAACGTTGGGCATGAAGAAGTGAAAAACGTTGCGCCAGCCCTGAGCAAAACTGGCATAGGACGTCGTTCCCCAGGGGCTTTCTTCCTTGGAAATGTCAGGCAGGCCGCTGCGGTTGTTGTCCGAAGAGGCGGAATAAGCGCCGCGATGAACGAAGGGCACGTGATAGGTGTCGCCGTTATTATCGATGCGCTGAAAAAAATTGCACGGCCATACTTCGGTTGACAAAACTTCGAGCACACCATCCTCTTCCATATGCGGATAGACGGGAAAAGGCGGCGCGGCGCCTTCGCCAAAGTAAGCGAATATCAAGCCTAGATATTCTCGTGTGGGATAGCTTCTTATGCGAATCTTTCCCGCGAAAGATTTCTCCTCTGCCGGCTGGTCGGTGCACTGGCCGGATTGGTTGAACAACCAGCCGTGATACATGCAGCGGATCGAGTCGCCTTCGACCCAGCCGGCCGAGAGCTGCGTGCCGCGATGGGGACAGCGAAAATCGACAACATGCGGCGTGCCCGTTTTACCGCGGTAGAGCGTAAAGCGCTCGCTCATGATTTCGATTGGCTTGGCTTGGCCGGCGCGCAGCTCTTCGGCGCGATGTATTGGATGCCAAAACCGGCGCATGAATGTACCGGCGAGACTACCCGGGTGAGTGGAGACGAGGTCTTCGTAGTGGAGCTTTTTGTGGGTGCGGATACTTTTACGTTTGGCTTGCGGCATCTTTCTCTCCTAGTCTTTGCCAATCTAAATTCGAAATCCGAAACAAACTAAGAAAATCCTAAGGACCAACCTTAACAAAAAAACCAGTC
>VBKX01000387.1:2089-14125 GCA_005879435.1 Deltaproteobacteria bacterium | reverse complement strand
TCTGTTCGAGATACCGATCTAATTGCGGATTTCGCACTCACGCTTCCATTCGGATCGGCGTTCCCACTCGCTTCAGATTCTCTTCGTAGCGGCGACGAATCTCGACGTCCTCGTCCTCATATTCGATCATCGTGCCGCCGTCTTTAACCGAAATATAAACGCCGTCGGTCTTCTTCTTAGCGGCTTGGTGTAGGCCGATGGGATGCAATCTGCTGCCGAATCTGAGCGCAAGCTGGCGCGCCACTTCTTTGCCGATGTTGAAGTGCTGGTGAAACCAACCGCTGGGCGGGCTCAAAACGCTGCCCTCGCACCAGCGCAGCTCGACGACCTCATCGCCGCGGCCTGTCGCGTACGGTTGCGTGCCGCTCTCCTTCGGCCAGAGCAGCGTGTATCCTTCCGATTTCAAAATCACGATCACCGCGCCGGCGCCGTGGTAGTGCGCTTTGTGGTAACGGCCGCTGGGCCAATCGGCGACGTGGCCGATGAGAGCATTTTTCGATGATTCGAACTGCACCATTCCCACTTCCGCTCCTTTGACGTAAAGATCATCTCGAACTTTGACCTCTTTGGCGTCGGGAACGAAGTTGGTCTCCCAGATCGACTGCATGCCGACGGCGTAAAAATTTTGGCTCGTGGCAAAGTAGTCATCTTCGCCGCGAAAGCGATCGTTAAAAGTATAGGGGCAATTGAAAATAAATTCCGCGTTGCGATAAAAATCCATCGCGATCGGGGCGGTGGTGACTGCCATCAGCCGGACCGGCTCTCGGCCGCCGTTGACCAAGCGATGCCAACTATTCAGCGGCGGCGCAAAGAGACTATACGGGCCCCATTCGAACAGCCGCTTTTGCCCGCTGTCCTGCCAGATTTCCGTGGCGCCGTGGCCGGCGAGAATGCAGATCATTTCTTCGTAGAGATGGCGCTCGGGATTGAGCGCGCCGCCCGGCGGGATCTCCGCGACGTACATGCCGGTTTGCCCCTCCATGCCGTAGAGATGAACAAAAGCGCCGCTGCCGCCCATGCGGTGCCAGGGACTGAGTTTTAACTCGCGCACATCCTCGATACTGAAGCCTCGACAATGGGAACGCCTTCACGCTTCATCCATTGGCAGTAACCGGTGCGTTCCAGCGACGCGAGCATTTCTTTGAGTTCCGATTCCATGAGAGCACGAAGCTTTCCTATCGCTTCTTGTACAGTCCGTCGATAAAACCGCTTTGATCGAGCTTGGCAATGAAGCTCGCGTCGATGAATTGTTCTATCTTGGCAGTTTTGATTGCCGGGTCCGTCAGCGCGATCTCCTCGAGTACGCCGCGCACGCCTTCCGCGTTCGGATAAGGTTTGGCGGGAGTGATGCGCGAGTAATATTCGTAGGCTTCCTCGGCGATGGCGTTGTCGCTGACGCGCAAGAACTCTTTGATCATTTGCATGCTTTCCGCTTTGTGCGTGCGGTAGTAAGCGATGCCTTCGACGAAAGCACGCAGAAAACTAAAGACGGTCTGCGGCTCCTCACGGATGAAGCGGTCGGTGCTGGCGATGTTATTATGCGGATAGGTGAGTCCTAGCTTCGAAGCATCGGCGAGCTCGACAAATCCCTGCTGGCGCGCGATCAGTGTATTGGGCGCATCGACGACCGAACCGTCCACCGATCCGCTCAACAACGCGCTCATCCTCTCGCGCTGGTTGCCGACCTGCATGATCGTCACGTCCTTTGACGGATCAAGTCCCAAACGAGCGACCATAAAGCGCGCGGCGAAATCCGACGAGCTGCCAAAACGAGAGATGGCGATCTTGCCACCCTTGAGCCGTTTAGCGTCTTGGATCTTGGCGTTGACATAGAGACTGTACGGCATGGTCGGCGTGTAGGTTGCGACCAGCAGCCCTGCAGCAAGAGAAAGTCGACGTCCAGCCCGTTGCGTTTGAAGGCGCCGATTTTCTTGGTGACGTAGAGGGTCTCGATGCCGCCGCTGATGCTCGCGAGGCCGAGCAGCAGAGTCTTCTGGCTTTGCGCGGGTAGTGACACGGGATAGAAGAGAAAACAGAAGAAGATAGCAGTGGCACACTTCATGGGTGTTCTCACGCTGCGAGTTTGCATTCGCTTGGTTCGCCGCATTATAGATGCGGCTAGTGTATATGGCATCCGAGCCGATTTGACAATGAAACTTTCCGACAAGGTCGCTCTAGTCACGGGGTCGGCGCGCGGGCTAGGTTGGGAAATCGTCCAGGCTTTTGCGGAAGAGGGCGCCAGGATCGCGATCTGTGATCTCGCGCAATCGGACGTTGACCAAGCCGTCGCAAAACTGGGATTGCCCCCAGCGAGAGTTTTGGGCATCAAAGCCGACGTGACTTCGGAGCGCGACGTCAATGATCTTTTTTGCCGAACGCTGGAGAAATTTACCCGCCTGGATGTTCTCGTCAATAACGCCGGCTTTGCTTGGCCGCGCGGCGGACCGGTCAATCTCGAGGTCGCAGAGACGCCGCTCGATGTCTGGCTCAAAATTCTCGATACCAATCTCAACGGCACTTTCCTGTCCAGCCGGGAAGCTCTCAAGATCATGCGACCGCAGCGCAGCGGCGCGATTATCAATATTTCTTCGCCTCAGGGCAAGAAAGGCAAGCTGCTACGCGGCGCTTACTCTGCGGCCAAATTCGGCGTCGAGGGACTGACGCAGGTGCTGGCGTTGGAGAACGAAGCTTACAACATCCGAGTGAACTGTCTCGATCCGGGTGGGATCGTCGCCACCGAAGCGATAAAAAACATTCCCGGCAATCGCGGCGTGCGCATGCTCAGCCCGGAAATTGTCCGCGCCTGCGCTGTTTACCTTGCCTCGGATGAGTCAAGCGGCATAACGGGGCAATCTTTTGTCGCCACTGAATGGAATAAGCAGCACGGCATTGAGGTGCCCTACGTCGTTGCGTGACGCAGCTAATAATGCGTGGCAAATCGAGTGAGACGAAGCTGAAGAAAATCTCCCCTCTCCCCTCTTTTTCTAAGAGGGGAATGAATTTTCTCAGATCAAACAGAGTCCGCCTTTTGACAAAGGGGGATTTAGGGAGATTTTTTAGGAAGACCTCGATCCAAAATTCCCTACGGGAGAAAAACGACATGCGAGCAAAGTTGAAGCTAAACACTCTCATCAGCCTTTTAACCGTCGTCGGCCTTGTTGCCAAAGCAGAAGCCAGAACGGTGAACGTAGCCGTGCCCACGCTCAGTATGGTGGTGATCGCCTTCACTGCGGCTAAGGAGAAAGGTTACTATCAGGAGGAAGGTCTGGATGTAAATTTAGTCGTCATGAGAGATACCCTCGGCATATCGGCGCTGATCGGCGGCAATACGGATTTCGCGTCGATGAGCGGCGCCGGATTTACCGCGATCCTCGGCGGGGTGCCGCTGCGGTTTGTGTATACGAGTTTTTTTCGCCCTATGTTCTGGCTTTACGCCAAGCCGGAGTTCCAAGAGATCAAAGCCCTTAAAGGAAAAAGAATCGGCGTGACGGGCCTGGGCAGTGGCCCCGATAATCTCCTGCGTGAGACCCTCAAGCGCAATGGCCTCGAAGGCGGCCGAGACGCGACGATCCTAGCTTTGGGTTTGCCATCGACTGTCGCGACCGCGCTTCGCGCAGGGACGGTGGATGCCGGCACGATCAGCCCGCCGTTTAATTTCATGGTGAAAGAGGCCGGCTTTCGCGAGCTAGTGTCGTATCTGAAAGAAGATTTCGTCGAGCTGCAAGGAAGCATTCTGGCGCATGAAAGAATTCTTCAATCCGATCCCGCTTTGGTCGAAAAATTTGTCCGCGGCACCGTAAAAGGGCTGCGCTACGCGAGAGAAAACAAAGCCGGGACGATTCCGATCTTGCTCCGCTACATGAAACTGAAAGAAGATCTCGCGGGACAATACTACGATCAGGTGCGGCCGATCATGACCACCGACGGAACCGTCAGCGTGGAGTTACAAAAAAAATACCTCGACCAAGCGCTCAAAGTTTTGGCGCCCAAAGAATCCCCCGCGGTGGAGCGGATCTATAATTATTCTTTAGCCCGCAAAATCAATGCTGAGTTGGATGCATCAGGGTGGAAGCCGGGGAAATAACTAGTTTGATTTTGGCCAAGGGCTGGATGGGAGAAGGTGTGAGGTTTGGATCATTTGAAGCTGGGCCGCTGAGTGGTTTTTTTCGTTCGCTCTTTTTTTTGGATTTCTTTTCACCGGACCCGCAATGGGCGCGATCTCGTGAATTGAAACCGAGAGACCTGTAATCTAGAAATGCTAACGTTTGCTCGTTTTGCCGTTGCCTGTCGAAACCAACTCGAAATCAATTTCGCTCCGAAAGGCATTAATCCGGACAACTTTCACGCGTACGTTATCTCCTAGTCTAAACTTTCGTCCGTGGCGGCGGCCTTTGATGATGTATTCTTTTTCGTAGTAGTCGTAGTCGTCGTCGATCAGTGAAGAGAGTTTCACCAGGCCTTCGACGAAATACTCATCCAATTCGACGAAGAAGCCAAAGTTGGCCAAGGTCGTGATGAATCCGGTGAATTCCTCGCTGAGCTTGTTCATCATGAACTGGGCCTTTTTGAGAGCGACCATCTCCCGTTCGGCGTCCATGGCGTGGCGCTCGCGCTCGGAGGTGTGCTTGCCGGCTTCCTGAAGGTAGCGGACGAGGTCTTCGCGCTCGTTGGGCTTGAGCTTGTCGCCGCGCAGCGCTCGGTCGAACATGCGGTGCACGACCAAGTCCGGATAACGCCGGATCGGCGAGGTGAAATGAGTGTAACACGCCGACGCCAAACCGAAGTGTCCGATATTTTCCGGTTGATAGACCGCCTGCTTCATGGATCGCAGCAGTACGCGGTTGAGCACGCGCTCTTCGGGTTTGCCGTGCGCCGATTCCAAGAGTTTTTGAATCTCTACCGGTGCAACTCTTTCCTGCTTGAGCGGTAGCCGATAGCCGAGCGAGAGCAGAAAGGGCGCCAAAGCTTCCAGCGCTTCGCGATCGGGTCCTTCGTGCACCCGGTAGAGCAGGGGCAGGTTCTTTTCCGTCAACTGGCGCGCCACCGCTTCGTTGGCGGCGATCATGAATTCCTCAATGATCCGATGCGCGATGTTGCGCTCGGCGCGCACGATGTTTTCCGGCACGCCCTGAAGGTCGAGAATGATCTCGGCTTCGGGCAAATCGAAGTCCAGATTGCCGCGCGCTTTGCGCTGCTCGTAGATCAAGAGCGCGAGCTCTTCCATCAGCTTGAATTGATCGATGAGCTCTTTGTAGCGTTCGAGAACTTCGGGATCGCGGTCAACCAGGACGCGGCGCACGTTGGTATACGTCATGCGCTCGTGGCTGCGTATCACCGAATTAAAAAAGCGGCTGCGGACCACTTCGCCCTTGGCGTTAAACTCGATGCAGACGGTTTTCGTCAAACGGTCTTCGTTGGGATTCAGACTGCAAATGCCATTCGATAACGCTTCGGGCAGCATGGGAATCGCGCGGTCGGGAAAGTAGACGCTGGTCGCGCGCGCCCAGGCTTCCTGATCGAGCGCGGTTTCAGCAGCGACGTAGTGCGCCACGTCGGCGATCGACACGTAAAGCTCGTAGCGATCGCCCTGTTTGCGCACGTAAACCGCGTCGTCGAAGTCACGGGCATTTTCTCCGTCGATTGTGACGATCGGCAATCCCCGCAAGTCGGTGCGCGCGGCGACTTCTTCCGGCGCGATCGCGTAGGAAACCTGACTCGCTTCGCGATGGACTTCCGGAGGAAAACTCGTCGAGAGTCCGTACCGAAACACGATGGATTGCGCCTGCACTTCCGGATCGTCGGGGTCGCCCATGACATTGACCACGTGAGCTTCCGGCGATGACATGGCTGTGCCGTAGCGGGAAATTTCCGCGGCGACGACTTTACCTTTTTCCGGCTTCACCACGCCTGGCTTGAGCGGAATGGCGCCGATGCGCGCGTCCATGGGGACCAGGAAGCCCTTGCCGTTCAGCTCATCGTAAGTTCCGAGCAGGCGTTTTTGGCCGCGCTCCAAGACTTGCACGATATGGGTTTCAGCGCCGCCGCGGGACTTCCGATCGACGCGCACCATTACTTGATCGCCGTGCATCACCCGGCGCATTTCGCGTCGATTCAAATAAAGATCGTCCATGTCTCTGTCTTCGGGAATCAAAAAGCCATAACCGTCCGGGTGGGCATGAACTCGGCCTTTGACGAGATGCTGTCGGTCCGGCAACGCGTAATGATTCTTTTTTAGCCGAACCAGTTGGCCGTCGCGGCACAAGCCGCGCAACGCGTCGACGATCAGTTGTAGCTCATCGCGGGCGAAGCCGGCGCACCGGAGAATTTCGGCCGGTGTGAGCCGCTCCCTGGGTTTATGGGCGAACAAATCGAGGATTCTCCCGCGCGCCCTAGGTTCGGAGGCGGATTTAAGATCGGACTGCTGTCGCATATAAAAGTAGTGGACCTGCTTCGGGAATTTCCCAGTTTGCATCGGCACGGCATGGCGCCGCTTTGCAACTGGAGAGTGTCGCTAGATCCAGTTTATCGGGTCAGAGACTCCACCGCTAGCTCGGCCATGAACCAATCATCTTTCATATCGGTGGGCCGGGGAATCTCCCGCAGCGGTATTTCTTTTTCGAGCGCGGCTAAAATTGCGCGCCCGGTGTCAAGGAAGTCATTCATGGCGAGCAGCACGATGACGGCCTTTTTTCGGTCCACCGTGCGAATGATGCCAACCTCTTCGTAGGACTCGAATATAAACTTTACATAGGCGATGTGCTCGGCAGGCACTTGCAGATATATTTCGTGCAATACCATTTCAAAAACGCTTCAACGATTCAAAAAGCGCTCAAGGGCGTCGGGGAGCCACCGCTTGGCGTCATTGGGCTCGTCGCCTTGTTTCGTATCCACGTCTTTGTCGTCGGCGCGTCCCGATGAACTCGCGCGCATCGCTTGCGCCAAGGCGCGATTATCGAGCCGGATTTTGACATCTGGGATCTTGCCCTCCAAGCGAAATGAGATCGCCAATCTACCGCGCCGGTCCAGCAGATGACGGATGAGTCGGTAGTCGCGTTGCATCTCTTGAGACAGGCGCGGAGATAATACCAGCAAACCATTCCACTTGGTCGAGCGGTCAAAGCCGATCCAGCCCGCGCCCGTGATCGTATAGTCGGGAGTTGTAATGACGAGATTCTCAGTGCGAACCTGTTTTTGGTCGACGGTGAAATTCGCTTTTAACGAGTCAAAGACCGTATCACGCCGGCCCACTAATCCGGCAAATCCCGGTGGTAGTCGGGACGCTGACGACGGCGATATCGTGGCGCCGCTGCCACTTAACAACACCTGGCTGACCACGTTGAAATTTTTGATCATTCCCCGCTCTATGGATGCCTCGCCGGTTCCTTTGAGCGCATCTTTGATACTGCCTCCCTCCGTGGTGGCGGCGTCAAATCGAGCGTGACCCTGCAGCTGCCCTTCGAATCTGTCTGTCAACGGCGGCATGAGCTGCGCGATCAGCGCGCGTACTTCCAAAGCGTCGAATGCAGGGGAAAACTCAAGGTGCTGTACACCCCGGTTAACAGACGCCCAATAGCCATCGGACCGGAGCCTACCATTCAGCACTTGGGCCGAAAGATTTTTAAACGTCAGGGTCGCCGCTGTCAGCACGACGTCGGCGCGAAGGTCGCGAAATCCAACCTGATTCAGACTGCCTTGCGGCGCGATCACCGATCCGTTGAAGACCACCCGCTCATTTTGCAGTTGCATCACGCCAGTCGCGGTCATGTTTTCGAGTTGAACGGGGGGAATGGTGCTCTGCAAAGGTAGGTCCGCGAGATTCAACTGAGGGGAGCGTAGACTGTAAGCCACGGTGGGTTCGAGCAGGTTTGGCACGGTGCCGTGGAGCAAGATCGTGGATCGTCCGATGCGGAATGTCACCTCGTCCAAGCGCGCCTGTTGACCGGCGAAGGAAACTTTGGCGTTCAAGTTTTCGATCCTTCCGCCGGTGTCTTTTTGTCGAATTTCGGCTCGAGTGAGCTTCAGTTGACCCTGAACGTCCCAGTTCTCACCACCCGCAGTCAAGCCCTTTCGAATCGCGATGTTCCATTCGGCCTCGCCGGCTACACCGATGAAAGTGGAGGATGTGATAAAATCGTTCCAGCCCGCCACCGGGCTTCGCGCGCTATGCACATTGAGCGTGAGCCACGGCAGGTTGTCGTAATCGACGCCGCCGGAAAAGCCGATCTTTTGCGCGCCGACAACGAGTTGGGATTCATGAAATAAAAGTTTTTTGTTATGCCGCGAGATCTGCGCCCTGAGCTCGGCCGGGGCGCCTGCGGGCTTGCGCAGCGACTCTTTGTAACGCAAGTCGGCTTTATCGGCGCGCACCAGCGCGCCGATACGAAGATTCTCCCACGTTCCCTCGAAACGGCCGTAGATGCCGAGCGTCCCGTCGACGACCAATGCGGCAGGCAAATTTTGCTCGAAAAACTTGAGTGTGCGCAAGCGCGCAAACGCGAGCGGTTCGACGACGAGCTTGCCTTGGATGGCGGCGTCCTCCCAAAGCCGACGTTCGGTGAAGTGAATTTCGCCGTTGACGACGGCGTTATAATCTGAAGAACCCAACAATGGGATTTTAAGCGTGATGTCATCGATGCGCGGGCGTTCCGGTGTGCCGCCCACTTTGGCATGGAGCGCCATTGGACCGGTCACGTCGAGCTCGCCGGGAATCTTGTCGCGGATCGCGACAAGGGCGCGCGCGACCACGGGAACATGGAGCGAATCGAATTGCAGATCGAGATCGACGCGGCGGTGCAGCCAAGAAAAATCGTTCGGCGCCGGATCGAGTCGCCCGTCGATTTTTACATCCTGGCTGAGCCCCTCGGTTAACGACGCCGTAAGGCGGATTTTCGTCGGCTCGCGGGGCTCGAATCCTTTGAGAATCATAGAAAGGTGTCTGATGCGAAGCTCTGCCGGTTCCTTGACCGAGCGATCGACATACTCGACGCGCCCTTCGTTAATCCGAATTTGTTCGATCACGAAGCTCACCGTGTTGTGTTTGCGCTCGGATGAGCTCGGGGGCAGGTTGGGAAACCGGCGCAATTCGTCTTTGCGGTTCAGTAACGTCGTGAGGTTTAACAAGCCGGATTCGTCGGTGACGATCTGAAATTCTGGCTCGCTGAAGGTCAGCGCGCTAATGACGAACCGTCCGAAAAGTAGGTTCCACACACTGATTCCCAAGATCAGCTCACGAGCGCGCAGCAGCGGGGTTGCGGCAAAACGAGGATCGTCGGCGACACGAAACTCTCTGGCGACGAACCCCAGTCGACCGAGCCAGTGAACTTCCAGACTGTCAAAATTGACGTCCGTGCCGAATACTTTTTGCAGCTCTTGACGTACTTGATCGCGATTTTTGTCGGCGAGGGTGTTGAAAGTTTGCACCAGGACGACGGCCGCGATCACCAGAGTCACGGCAATTAAGACAAGAAATTTTCGCGGGCTTTTCATCGCACGAGCGATGGCAGATCAGAGGCAATTCGAGAAAACGCTAAAGTTAGGCTCGGCTGTCGAATCCCGATGTCCGCCGAGGCGGATTGGAACGGCGCTAACAATTTAGAGTACCGGCTACGTGAGTATGAATCGTTCGGACCGACCGAACGGCTCAATTCATGCGTTCCACGATCGTGGCGATGCCTTGGCCAACGCCGATGCACATCGTCGCGAGGCCGTAGCGGCAGCCGCGCTTTTGCATTTCGTGAATCAGCGTCGTCATGATGCGCGCGCCGCTGCACCCGAGTGGATGGCCGAGGGCGATGGCGCCACCGTTGACGTTCAGCTTATTGAGATCGATACCTAGCTCGCGGGCGCAGGCCAGCACTTGAGAGGCGAAGGCTTCGTTCAATTCGACCAGATCGATCTGCTCGATGGTCAAACCGGCGCGTTTGAGCGCTTTCTGTGTCGCCGGTATCGGCCCGATGCCCATGTAATTCGGATGGACGCCGGCGGCGGCGGACGCGACGATGCGCGCCAGCGGTTTGAGCTTTAACTGTGCGGCTTTCTGCGGTGTCGTTACCAGCAGCGCCGCGGCGCCGTCGGAAAGCGGCGAAGAGTTTCCCGCGGTCACCGTGCCGCCTTTTTTGAACGAAGCTTGGAGGCCGGCGAGGATCTCCAACGAAGTGTCGGCACGCGGTCCCTCGTCCTTGTCATGTACCACCGGCGCGCCTTTGCGCTGGAGAATTTCGAACGGAATGATCTCGTCTTTGAGGCGGCCGTCTTTTTGCGCTTTGAGGGCTTTTTGGTGGCTGGCGAGTGCCAACTTGTCCTGATCTTCGCGGCCGATCTGATACTTGTCCGCGACGTTTTCCGCGGTTTCGCCATTGTTGATCAAAGAATACAGTTCGGCCATGCGCTTGTTGGGAAACCGCCAGCCGAGCGAGCTGTCATACATTTGCACGTCGCCGCGCTGGTAAGCGTTGGCCGGCTTGCCCATGACCCAGGGCCCGCGGGTCATGCTTTCGACACCGCCGGCGACAAAAAGATCGCCGTGGTCGGTCTCGACCGCTCGGCCGGCTTGATTGATCGCTTCGAGCCCCGAGCCACACAGACGGTTCACCGTCGCGCCAGGAATCGTGTAGGGCAGGCCGGCCAGCAGAGATGCGTTGCGCGCGACGTTGCGCGAGTCTTCGCCGGCTTGATTGGTGCAGCCAAAGTAGACGTCTTCGATCTCGTCTTTATTGATGGCGGTTTTTTCGACCAGCTTGGCGATGATGAACGCGGCGAGATCGTCGGTGCGAACGTCTTTAAAAATGCCGCCGTGCCGACCCATCGGCGTACGCACAGCTTCAACGATGACGGCTTCTCTCATGGCTTCACCTGACCTTCCTTATACGGATAAAATCCTTTGCCGCTGACCTCGCCGAAAAAACCGGCGATGACAAGCTTCTTCATCAATGGCGCGGGGCGATAGCGGTCGTCGCCGGTCTCGCGTTGCAATCCTTCGAGCACCGCCAAGACTTCGTCCAAGCCGATCTGATCAGCCCACTTGAGCGGACCCTGCGGATAGTTGACGCCGAGCCGCATCGCCACGTCGATTTCTTCGGCCGAAGCGACGCCTTCTTCCAAGCTTCTGGCCGCTTCATTAATAATTAAGCTCAAAATGCGCGGAAAAGTAAGCCCGGGAGTATCTTTCACGCGGACGGATTCTTTGCCCAGCGATGTAAACAACTGCTCGGCTTGCTCGAGGGCCGACTCGCTTGTTCGCAACCCGGCGGCCAATTCGATCAGTCGGCGATCTTTGAGCGGATAAAACGTCGCGAAGCCGACAATCCGTTCAGGTTTCTTGAGCCACGAGGCCATTTGCGTCGCGGAGAATCGCAAGCACGAACTCTCAAGGCCGGTCTCGCTATCGATCACAAAATTCGTCGTCGACGCAACCGCGGTGGCGTCGCTGAGATGCGTCGCCTCAACACCCTTGGCTTGAGCCAACGCGAGCAACTCATCCACTAACCGGCTTTTGCCGATGATCGCGAGGCTACTTTTTGTCATAGCTATAGAAACCCCGGCCGGTTTTGCGGCCGAGGTTGCCGCCGGCTACCATGCGCTGTTGGATCGGACTCGGACGGAATCGCGGATCTTCAAAGAACGAGCGGTAGAGCGACTCGGTGGCGGCGAAATTGATATCGTTGCCGATTAGATCCATCAGCTCAAAAGGGCCCATGCGGAAATTGCCCGCTTCCTTCATGATGCGATCAATCACTTCCACCGAAGCATCGCCGTCGCCGAGAATGCGCAAGCCTTCATTGTAGAACGGCCGGGCGACGCGATTGACGATAAACCCGGGAGTATCCTTGGCGCGCGCCGGAGTTTTTCCCATCGCTTTCATGAGCGCCGTCGCCTTCTCGATAGTCGCCGCGCTGGTGCGATCTCCTTGGATGACTTCCACCAGCGCCATCAGCGGCGGCGGATTGAAAACGTGCAAGCCTAACACGCGTTCCTGGCTCCGTGTGCTGGCTGCGATGGCGGTGATATTGAACGACGAAGTATTGGTTGCCAAGAGCG
>VBKX01000387.1:0-1941 GCA_005879435.1 Deltaproteobacteria bacterium | reverse complement strand
TAAATTCCGGCTTAACGTCGTAAATCAGGGTCTCGTAGCCGGCTTGCGCCGAGACTTGCGCAATCCCCGCGCCCATGGTGCCGGCGCCAAGTACGGCGATCTTTTCACTTTTGTTGGCCATTGGTTTCTCGTCTGCCGTCTAGAGTCTAGCGTCTGGCGTTCAGGGGCTAACCAGAAACGCTAGACCCCAGACGCTAGACGGTTATTTACCCGTAAACACCGGCGCGCGCTTCTCCAAGAACGCTTTCACGCCCTCGTCGTAGTCGGCGCTTCTGCCGGCGATTTCTTGCAGTTGCGCCTCGTATTCGAGATCGCTTTCGAGATTCGCTAAATGAGCATGATTGAGCGCGCGCTTGATGAGTCCTATGCCGCGCGGCGCGCGCGCGACTTGCTCCGCCAATGCTTTCGCCGACGCGGCAAATTCCGCGGCGGGAAATACCCGCGCCACCAAACCGATGCGCTGCGCTTCTTTGGCGTCGACGGTGTCGCCGAGGAGCAAGAGCTCCATCGCTTTGCTGAGCCCGATGAGACGCGGCAGAATGAAACTGCCGCCCGAATCCGGCGCTAAGCCCACGCGCACGAACGACTGGATAAATTTTGCATCTTCGGACGCCACGCGCAGATCGCAGGCGAGCGCAAAGTTGCAGCCGGCGCCGGCGGCGACGCCGTTGATCGCCGCGATGACGATCTTTTCCATCTGGCGAATTTGGCGGATCATCGGATTGTATTTCTCGCGCAGCGAAGCGCCCAGGGAACCCTTCTGCTCCGGTGTCCTGCCTTTGAGATCCTGGCCGGCGCAAAACGCGCGGCCCGCCCCGGTGATCATGAAGCAGCGCACTTCCTTGTCCCGCTCGCCGTCTTTCAGCGCTTCGAGCACTTCTTTGTTCATCTGCGGCACAAACGCGTTCAGCGACTGCGGCCGATTCAATGTAATGGTCGCGACGCCGTTCTGCTTCTCGTAGAGGATGGTTTCGTAGGCCACGCTGAAATCTCGCTCGCTTATTTGCCTTTGAACTCCGGCTGGCGTTTTTCGAGAAACGCCTTCATGCCTTCGCTGCGGTCTTCAGAGGCGAATAGTAAATAAAACGACTTGCGCTCGAAGTCCAAGCCTTCGTCGAGCGCAGCGTTGGCGGCTTTTAGCACCGCTTCCTTGGCGGCCTTGATGGCGAGAACCGGTTTAGCGGCGATCTTCCTGGCGATGTTTTTGGCTTCCTCTAGGAACAATTCGACGGGCGCCACACGATTCACAAGCCCTAAACGCTCTGCGTCGGCGGCGCTCAGGATGTCGCCGGTGAGCACGAGCTCCATGGCGCGGTGTTTGCCGAGAACATGGGTCAAGCGCTGCGTGCCGCCGCTGCCGGGGATGATGCCGAGGTTGACTTCCGGCTGACCGAATCGCGCGGTCTCCGATGCAATGATGATGTCGCAGCTCATCGCCAATTCACAGCCGCCGCCGAGGGCGAAGCCGCTAACGGCGGCGATGACAGGTTTGGCGATTTTGTTAATTTTATCGCGATAGGCGAGCCGTTCCTGAATTCTTTCGTCGAACGGTCCGCGCTCCGCCATCTCTTTGATATCCGCTCCCGCGGCGAAAACTTTTTCGCCGCCGGTGACGATGATCACCCGAACATCATCGTCCTGATCGAGCTCCTGCATTGCAAGAGACAAATCCTTGATCAGAGCGTACGAAAGCGCGTTGAGCGCTTGCGGGCGGTTGAGCGTGACGACGGCGACGGGGCCGTCTTCTTCGACCCCTACGTTTTCAAAATTCATGGGCTTTGAGCCTTAAGACATACACCATGGGTAGGAGCGATTCAAGAAACTGTCGGGGTGGCGAAGCGTTGGAAAAATCTCGTAAAAATGCAAACCGGCGGGAGCATCGATGAGCTATGGCGTAAGCTCATTGACACCCTCGGACCGATTTGCAAGTATCGTTTTTAC
>VBKX01000047.1 GCA_005879435.1 Deltaproteobacteria bacterium | reverse complement strand
GCGTTAAAAAGGCTTTCAGCCGTTCCATGCTGCTGCTCACCAGAGTCTGGGGGATTTGCTCGGGGAAGCGCAGCGCATAGAGTTTTTCGTTGGCTTCGCGCAAACCTTTCGGATTGTTCATGACGAAACACTTGCTCTGGTCGATCAAGCTCAGCAAATGAGTCGCGAAAAAAAACTTCAAATCGAAGGGCGGGTCCTTGCGCATCCAGAGGCTGTCGAAATCTTCAAGCGCGCCGTCCCGTCCCGCCCCCACGTGAGCATGCGGCGTGGCCCGCGCCAGTTCGAGCCTGCGATAGCGACCCTGCGGCGTACCGCCGCGAAGATACAAATCATCGAGCTCCATGAAGTAGATTTCATGGCCGCGCCGCTGGGCTTCCAACATCAAAACGAAAGTCGTGTCCTTATCGATGTTGATTTTATCGATGGGATCCATCACGACGCCGATTTTTAAATTCCGCATAAACTTTCAGTCCGCGCCGCTCAATCCTGAATCACCCAGGTGCGCGCCAGGTAATCATGCCAACCGCGCTTCTCCCGACTCCAGAGTATCCAAAGTAGACTCACTCCGATGCTTGCCACGCCGAGTCCGAAAGTTCCTAGCCAACGCAGTGCCGCGCGTCGATAACTGATCCGTTGTTGCGCGGCGCCGACGACGCGCAGGTGGAATACGGATTTGCCGATCGTCTGACCGTCCATGCCGTGAAACACGACAAAATAAGCCGTCGTCAGGAAGACCCAGGCAAATGCTAGCAATACCACAAGCGGACTCGCATTGCCCAATGACACCCTTCGATAATGAGCGGCGAGACCAACTTTATAGCCGACGTACGCCATAACTCCCATCACAGAGCAGAGCAAAAAGATCATCACGAGGTCGATCATAAACGCGCCGAGCCGCCGCCAAAATCCTCCGTAACGCGGCGGCAGCGGCGCGGCATTTTTTATCACAGCCGCGTGCGGGGCTCTCGCAAATTCCGATTGGGACAGAAACCACGGATCTTCTTCGGGCACCGGTTCTTCAAGCTCAATCGCCGACTCGTCGGCTGTCAAAGTAAAATCTTCACTTTTGGGCGTGCCTAAAAACGTTCGTCGGTGGAGCAATTTGGCGCCGCACTTTTCGCAGCGCTCGTCCGATTGCAATACCGGCGCATCACAGTTTTGACAATTCATGGCGTCCTAAAAACTCGGTTAAGATTCATTCATGCTAGAGAGAGCCTGCAGCCGAAGCAAGCTTAGGCTATTTTAGATCTCCCCAGAGAAACTGCACGAGGGCGAGCGCGGTTATCGCCGCCGTTTCAGCGCGGAGTATCCGCTTGCCGATCTGCACCGGCTCGAAACCTCGCGATCGGGCCGCCTCGGCTTCATCCATAGTAAAACCGCCTTCCGGTCCGACTGCAACGAGTACCGCCGTGGCTTCGTGGTGCTTTTCGTAGACCTGATGCAACGATTGATCCGACTCCTGCTCCCAAAAGATCAGCTTCAGCGATTGCGGCCACGGCTGGCTAACTAACCAGGAAAAATCACAGAGCGGTAGAATTTCCGGCACGCGCGCTCGACCGCACTGCTTTGCCGCGCTTACGGCGATCTTTTGCCAGCGCGCAGTTCGCTTGCTGATCTTTTCTCGGTCCAACTTTGGCACGGCATAGTTTGAAACAAAAGGGATTATTTTCTGCACGCCGAGCTCGGTGGCTTTTTCCACGACCAAGTCGATTTTTTCTCCCTTGATCAGACCGACGGCCAGAGTGATCGGCAATACCGACTCCCGTTTGGTTTCGTAAGAACGAAGAATTTTTAGCTCACCCTGCATCGGGGTCAGCGAATCGATCAAAGCGTCGTGCTCCCAGCCGGAATCGTCGAATACGGTAACGGAGTCGCCGGCGCGAAGCCGCAAGACTCTGCTCAAATGGGCGAGTTCCTGGCCATCGATGACGCCGCGGTCCCCGTGAATCTTTTCTTTTGGCAGAAAAAAACGCGCCATCGTAATTTAAGCTTTGCGGCGCAACAGCAGGGTTACCCACTCCCGTTTTCGGCGGCGCTCGATGAGCCGAAAATTTTCCGCGAATCGGCGCACGACGGCAGCGGCTTGTTGATACAAGATCCCAGACAAGACCAAGTACCCTGCCGGCGTCACGCGTTTCTTCAGCGCGTCGGCAAGCTCGACCATCGTCTCCGCAGTTAGATTGGCGACCACCACTGTAAAAGTTCGTCTGATCGCAACTAGTTTCTTCTCGCTCAAACGAATTCGTTCAGCGACGCGATTGGCGCGCAAATTTTCGCCAGCAACCTTCACGGCGACCGGATCGTTATCAATGGCCCAGATTTCCGTGGCGCCCAACAGTGCCAAGGCGATGGACAATATGCCCGATCCCGTGCCGACGTCGAGCGCCGTGAATTTCTTTCCGGCAAGCTTATGGGCGACCACTTCAAGGAATTCCATGCAGCCGCGGGTCGTCGCGTGCGTGCCGGTGCCGAAGGCCATACCGGGGTCCATGACAATCACGCGACGGCGGCGAAACTTCGGCGGCTCGAGCCACGGCGGCGTAACCCAGAACGATTTGCCGACGCGCCGCGGCTTGATGAATCGTTTCCAGGATTGTTCCCAGTTTTCTGGTTTGATGAACTTCCATTGGAGCCGCGGACTGGCGGCGCGGGAGTTGAGCCGAGTGACTTTAACTACAGAGCGTCTGATTTCCCGCCGCAGCGCTGCGTTATCGTGCGACGTCGGAAAAAAAGCATCCAGTCCGTCGCGTTTTAGAACAACGCCCGGCGACCCTCGCTCGATGACAACGTTAGAAAGCGCGTCAATACTCGCCGCGCCGGTGCGAATCGAAAGTTGCAACCAGGATTGCGCCACGTTTTTTTATGACACAGCGTCGACACCGGTTCAATTGACGATGGACGCCCCGCTATTCGTCACGACCGTCTTGTCAAAGTCGGCGCTTCCAGATATTGAAATAAACTTGATTGAAAGGAGCGACCGATGAAATTCGCCGCGATCAAACCTAACGAGCTCGCGATTGTGAAAAACGAGAAATTGATTTCCGTCGGTGAGTTATTGCCCAAAGGATCGACCATGATTGATTTGATCGCCGCCTACGACGGCCTCAAGGGCCGATTGGACAACGTAGCGGCTCAAAGCGGTGGCAAGACGCTCGATCACAAGCTGCTCAAACCGCCGGTGGAGAATCCGTCAAAAATTTGGGCCGCGGCCGGCAACTACAAACGCGGCACCACGGGATTGGATGACGCGCGCGGCCGAGGCACTGCCGCCAAGACCTCGCCGGAAGAATTGCTCGAAAACATTTTTCTGAAACCTCCTTCGGCCATCGCCGGCCCGGAAGATAATATTTTGATCCCGAAGAACGCCGACTCGATCTTCCCCGAGCTGGAGCTCTGTGTCGTCATCGGCAAGAGGGCGAGACGGATCAGCAAAACCCAAGCCTTCGACGCGATTTTTGGTTACACGATCATGCTCGACGTCACCGCGCGTGGCTACGGGCTAAGCAAAAACATGTCCGGCACGCGTAACGTCCGCAAGGGGTTTGAAACCTTCGCGCCGATCGGCCCGTGGATCACCACCAAAGACGAAATCGCCGATCCACATAATCTATGGATGAAGCTTTGGATCAACGGCGAGCTCAAACAGTCCGCCAAGACCGACGCGATGATCAACGACATCGCCACTCAGATCAGCTTTCTATCGGAGGTCACGACTCTCTTGCCGGGTGATTTGCTCACGACGGGAAATCCGGATTCGCCTGAATTCCAGGAGAAACTCAAGCCCGGCGACGTTTTGAAAGCCGAGATCGAAGGCATCGGCGCCATGAGCCTCGGCGTGGCTAGAGAGCAGTAGATTCGCCCTGGGGTGAGAACGTTATGCTGCGCGTCGCGCCATTTCGCGGAGTCTTTTACAACCCAAAGAAGATCCGCGATCTCGCCAAAGTCATGGCTCCGCCTTACGATGTCATCTCGAAGGAAGAGCAAGAGAAACTCTACAAAAGATCGCCATATAATTTCGTCCGTCTCGATTTGAGCCAGGAACCCGACTCTTACAATGCGGTCGCGCAAACGCTCAACGAGTGGCAAACACAGGGCATCTTGGAGCGCGACGGGACTGCAGCGATTTATTTTCTCGCGCATCGGTTTACGCTTACAGGCGGCGAGCAAAAACTGCGTCACGGGTTTTTTGCCCTTACCGAGCTGCAAGATCTTTCCAGCGGCGATATCCGTCCCCACGAAAAAACTCTCGATGCGCCGAAGGAAGACCGGTTAAAGCTGATGCTCGCCTGTCACGCTCAATTAAGTCCGATCTTCGCGCTCTACGCGCAGCCCAAGCAAACCGTGAACCGTAGGCTCGAAGTGGCGGTTGAAGGCCTGGCACCGTTCCTGGAAGTGGAGCAAGACAACGGCGACGAGTGCCGTCTCTGGCGCATCACCGACCGCGAGTTGATCGAAAAAGTTCAGCGGGAAATGAAAGACCAGTCGCTGTTAATCGCCGACGGCCATCACCGCTATGAGGCGACACTTAATTATCGCAATCACATGCGCAGCGAGCGCGGCCCCTCGAATGGACGGGAATCCTTCAACTATATCATGACCTATTTCGCCAACATGAACGATGACAACGTCGTGATTCTGCCGACACATCGGCTGGTGCGCGGCTATACGCACAAACCGTTTATGGAGCTCGAAGCGGCGCTACAAAGCTCTTTTTACGTCGAACAGCATCCCAAGACATCGGAGGGTCGAGCGTCTTTTTTAAAGGCGCTCAAGACTGCCGCCAAAAAACAACGCGTCATCGGCGCCAGCTTCAAACGCGACCCGCGTTATCTGATTTTACGGCTCAAGAACAAACGGATTATGCAGCGCTTGGCCAAAGATCTAAGCGCGCCGCTGCGCGAACTGGACGTGAGCACGCTGCACCTGCTGATTCTCGAACATATTCTCGGCATGCCGCCGGAACAGCAAGTCAGCGAAGGAAATATCCGCTACACCCAAGACGAAGAGGCCGCACTGCAGGCTTTAGAAAAAGAAGATTATCAAGCGGCTTTTATCTTAAACGCAACAAAGAAGGAAGAGATTCTCGCCATCGTTTCGGCCGGTGAGAAAATGCCGCAGAAGTCGACCTATTTCTATCCCAAGCTGCTTTCAGGATTGATCGTCAATAAAATCGATGCGGATGAGCAGATCGAGTTACCGGACGGCTGATAATTCAATACCGAAAACAAGTAGGGGCGGGTTTCAAACCCGCCCCTACAACGCTAAATCAGTCGATCGGCAATTGGACTATCTTAGCGGTTTCACCAACTGCCCGTCGCCCGGCTTGCCGACGATCTTGCCGTCGAGCATCACCGTTTTTCCGCGCACGATCGTGCGGACCGGCACGCCCTTTACTTTTCTGTCGTGGTACGGCGTCCAGCCGACTTTGGTGTACGTCGTCTCGTTGGTGATCACGGCTTCCTTATTCATATCGACAATCACCATATCGGCGTCGGAGCCCGGCAGGAGCACGCCTTTTTTCGGATAGACGTTAAAAATCTTCGCCGCGTTATAGGAAGAAATTCTGACCAAGGTGTCGAGAGACAATTTGCCTTCGTTGACCGCGGTGAGAAATAGACTTAGATAATCTTGAATCTGCGGCTCTCCGCCCGGACAACTCCACATGTCGGTCCAACCCTTGTCTTTTTCGTCCTTCGTATGCGGCGCGTGGTCGGTGCCGATGATGTCGACCGTGCCGTCATTGATCCCCTTCCAAAGCGCATCCACGTGCGCCGGCGGAACCCAAAAACCCAAGCAGTACGGCCCCAACTTCTCGACGTTTTCCCAGGTGCCCAAAAACATCGCCCAGGGATTGACTTCACAGCTGCACGGCCTGCCTTCATCCTTGGCGCGGCGCAGCATGGCCAAACCTTCCGGCGTGGTCATGTGCAGAATATGGAGTCTGGCGCCGAGCGCCTTCTGCATGCGAAAAAGCGTGCTCATCGCCGTGTCCCAGATAATGCCGTCGTAGTCGCGGTACGCCTTCGCATAAGCTTGCGGGCTGCGATCCTCGCGCTTCCAGTAGCGCCCCTCGATCTCGTCCATCAAGTCCTGATCATGCGGGTGAACCATCAATGGCAAGCCGGATTGTCCGACGGTCTCGAAGCACTTGAACAGCTCGCCGTTATTATTGATACCTATGCCAGGCATGTGCGGATAATCCCGGCCCGTGTCCTTGACCATGAAGATTTTGAAGGCAAGCGGGCCTTCCTTAGCGAGCCCGGGGATTTCCTCAGGCACGGTTCCTGACGGATTGTGATTGAAATCGACGATGGCATTCTTGCTGTGATGCTCGACCAGCGCGCGGTAGCGCTCTACCGTCGTGGTCGGTGGATTGACGTTGGGCATGCCGATGGAAAGCGTAACACCACCCGCGGCCGCGGCCATGGTGGCCGTCGTGATGTCTTCTTTATGGGTAAATCCCGGATCGCGGTGATGCGTATGGGAGTCAATCAATCCGGGGATCACGGTCATGCCCTTGGCATCGATCACCGTGTTTGCGGTTTCCGGCAGCACCGGTGGCTTGCCGAGCGCGGCGATTTTGCCGTCGCTGACCGCGATATTAGCATCCACAAACCCTCCCGGCGTCCACACCGCACCGTTTTTGACCAGCAGATCGATTTGTTCCATGAAACTTGTTGCTCCCTTCGCTCAGCTTCAAAAAGTTTTTATATGATCGACATTTACTCCTGTCAACCATGCTTGACTCAATAACTGAAATCTGAAAACATTCTTCCGCTCTCGGCCGAGGAGCATATTCTTAGAGCTCGATGCGGAGGAATTTTATGCTAAAGCAAACCTACTTCTTGTCCGCGCTTTTTGCGGCGATGATCTTAAGCGCCGGGCCCCTTTACAGTCAGAGCGCAAGTTTAATCGCGGCCGGCAAGAAAGAAGGGAAAGCCGTCGTCTACGGATCGTTGGAATCCGACACCGCTGAAACGGCTTTCAATGCCTTCAAGAAAAAAACCGGCATCGAAGTGGATTACTGGCGCGCCTCGGCGACCAAAGTAATGGATCGCGCGCTCAGCGAATACCGCGCCGGCAAACCGCTCTTTGATATCATCTTGACCAACGACAACCCGATGCAGATCATGTTCAAAGAAGGCCTTTTCGCCAAATACGACTCGCCCTCGGCAAAGGACTTCACGAAGGAGTCGATCGACCCGAATCTCGGGCCGCGCTATCGCAACGTGGTCATCGGAGTGGTCTATAACAAAGACGTTATCAAACCCGCGGACGCGCCGAAGTCGTTGGAGGACCTTGTCAAGCCGCAATATCGAGGCAAGCTTGTGATGCCCGATCCGACACAGCACACCACGACAACACAATGGGTGGCGAGTCTCGACAAGCTCATGGGCAAAGAGAAGGCCGATAAATTTATCCGCGATTTGGCTGCGCAAAAACCAATCTTGGTCGAGTCTCTCTTGCCCGCCGCGGAGCGCGTCGCCACCGGCGAAACGCCGATCGCCATTACCTACGTGAAGTATGTTTACATTTTCGGCCAACGAGGCGCGCCTTTGGATTACCTCAGGCTCGGAAAATTTATGGGCGACGGCCATTACTTGAGCCTCAACTCTAAGGCGCCCCACGGGAACGCCGGTAAAGTGTTCATCGACTATTTCCTCGGCGCCGAAAACATGGGTATGATCGCCAAACTGGGCGAGTTCGTGAACCGCAAAGGGGTGTATCCGCCGCTGCCCGACGCCGACAAAATACAATTCGTCGAGATGTACGACCTGGACGCAAAGAAATTTGCCGAGAAGAAGAAGGAATACCAGCAAATCTTTTTGCATTAACTTGGTTAGTCTGTGTCTGCTGATGAAAGAGCGCTGGCAGTTGAACCGTCGTTGACGACCGCCTGGGGTCGTACACGCCTTGGAGCCTTTCTCAGCCAGCCGATCAGCTGGGTTTTTTTTTACGGCAGTCTCACCGACGCGCCGCTCGGCGTGCCGGGACACTTTACCTTGCAAAATTACGTCAAGGCTTATAGCGACCCGGAGGCTTATCCATTACTGTTAAATTCGTTCATCTTCGGCCTTGGCGCCTCGGGTTTATCCCTCGTCTTCGCACTCACCTTGGCCTGGATAACGATTCGAACGAATGCACCGTTCCGCAGACTCTTCGAGCTCACCGCGATAATTCCTAACATCTTGCCGCCGATCTTGGTTTCGATTTCCTGGGTCATGTTGCTCAATCCGAGCAACGGGCTGATCAATGCCTTATTCGTGAAAATTCTTGGGTTAGGGAAAGGGCCGTTCAATATCTATTCGATGCCCGGCCTCATCTTCGTCGAATCGCTGATCCTGACGCCTTTGGCGTTTTTGATCGTCGCCGCGGCGCTGAAAAGCATGGATCCGTCGTTGGAAGAATCCGCCAAAACCCTCGGCTCGAATGAGTTCGGCGTCATGCGGCGCGTCACCTTCCCATTGATTCGTCCGGCCATTCTTGCCGCCGGAACTTTGAATTTTGTCCGCGCCGTGGAAAGTTTCGATACCCCGGCGATTATCGCTTTGCCCGCGCGTATTGAAGTCTTCACGACGAAGATCTGGCGCGAGGCCCTGGGCTCGTTTCCGACCAATCACAACCTCGCTGCGGCGTATGGGGTGGGCATCCTCGCGGTCGCCCTTGTTTTTGTTTACCTATACCGCCGTTTCACCTCCCAGGTCGAGAATTTTTCGACAGTGACCGGCAAAGGTTTTCGCCCGCATCAGATCGACCTCGGCGGCTGGCGCTACGCGGCGACGAGCGTGGCCTTGCTGCTGCTTATTTTACTGGTCGTCCTGCCGATTCTCGTTTTGCTCCTGGTCGCCTTGCTTCCTTATTATCACGTGCCCACATGGCAAACGTGGCAGCGCTTGACTCTCGACCACTTCCGTTACGTGTGGGCCACGCCGCGCGTGCACAAAGCGTTTATCAATAGCCTTTTCCTCGCGTTGGTCGGCGCTACCGTGTGCATGATCCTCGCTTCCTTGGC
>VBKX01000386.1 GCA_005879435.1 Deltaproteobacteria bacterium | reverse complement strand
TTTGTGCTGCATCCCGAGCTGCCGGCCATCGATGAGCGGCTGAAGATGATGGCCGATTCGAAGCTCGCCATGGCAGCACTGGAAGCTCATACCGCTACGCTCGGTTACCGGCTGACCGGCGAGCAAGGCGAAAACTGGTGCAACGTTTACAACGAAGGTATCGCCGAGCTGGTCAAGCGTTATCCCGACCGCTTCGTCGGCATGGCGTCCGTGCCACTGCAAGACCCGGTGCGCGCGGCGCGAGTCTTGGAGCGCGCCGTGCGCGACTTGAATTTCCGCGGCGGTTACATCGGCACCAACGTCAACGGCAATTATTACGGCACGAACGATTTCGATCCCTTTTGGGCCAAGGCGCAGGAGCTTGACGTCATAGTCGTCATGCATCCGGAAGACGTCGCCGGCGCCGACAAGATGAATCCTTATGGGCTGAAATTGATCTGCGGCAATCCCGCCGACAGCGCGCTATGCTTCGGTTATATGACCTACAGCGGCGTGTTCGATCGCTTTCCGAGCTTGAAGCTCTGCATTCTTCACGGCGGCGGATTCTTCCCCTACCACCTCGGTCGCTTCGACCGCGGCTGGGAAGTCCGCGCCGGCGCGCGCGCGGCCAAAGCGAAAATGGCGCCGAGCGCGTATCTCAAAAATATTTATTACGACGACATGATCTATCGCCTCGACACGATCAAATATCTGATCTGTCTCGGCGGCGTGGACCACATCATGGTCGGCACGGACTATCCCTACGATCTAGGCGATTGGGACGCGGCAAAGAAAGTCGAGCAGTTGGATATTTCCGAAGCGGACAAGCTGCTGATGCTCGAAGGCAACGCCAAACGATTGCTAAGGATCAAGTAGTAAAAACTCGTTACCCGATGACACGAGAAGGGGCACGCGGCACGAGCGTACCCATTTTTTGTTTACCGCTTGCTGTCTAATTGCCGATGCGGGTGGCGCGAAACTTACGGTCGCTCCCAGCAGTTCTCGCGACGCCTTCGATCGCGTCGCCGGCTACGCGCCCGGTGAATTGGGTGTCCTTGCTGCTGAAAAAAATCTCTTCGCCGCGCATCCGTCCCGCGACCGGTGCCGATCCATTTGCGCCCTTCAGCATCCCGGTAAACGTCTGGTAGACTTGCTTCAGCTTGAGTTCGCCCTCCGCTAGCTTCCAAGTCCCCGTAACCTTTCCGGGCACGATCCATAGCCGGGCCGTACACCAGCGCTCGCAGTTAGTCGCATCGATCGACGTTTGGTCGGCGTTCCAGGCGCCGATGGCGAACGTGTTCGCGACGATTCGAGTTCCGGCTTTGAGATCGAGGAGTTTCGGCTGAAGCCGGATATTCATTTCGGGTGTAAGAAAGAGCACGATCACAGTGGCTTTTGAGAAGTCGCTTTCAAAAATATCCCCCTTTTCAAAAGTCGCCTTGTCACTGACCCGTTCTTTCGCGGCATTGCGCTTGGAAAGTTCGACCAGGTCGCGATCATACTCGATGCCATGAGCGCGAGCCCCACGCTTGGCCGCGGCAATCACGTTACGGCCATCGCCCGAGCCAAGATCGATGACGTAGTCCTGCGGCGTTACCGTCGCCATGTCGAGAAGTTTCTCAACCATGGTTGACGGGTTAGCCACCCACACGACATCTTTACCCGGTTGGCCGGATTTTGGCGCATATTCGCCCGGCGATACCTGGTCTTCGGCACATAAACTAAGAATAAGCGAGAAGAGCGCCAGGACGAGGAATCTTCGCCACACCACGACCGCTGTCAAAATCTTTCGTGATTCCATGGCCGCGGGCAGATGCGCAAAACGTTCGCTTCAGCTTCCGGCGCGCATCGCTTTCCAATCGCCACCCGAGCTAATTGTCCCTTCCATGCCGTTGGCGGTCACCCGTCCCGTGTAGAGCGAGCCGCCGGCGTTGAAAATGATTTGATCGCCGTTGAGTTTTCCGTTGGCGATCTGCACCGTGTTGTTGCCGCGCTTCAGAGAGCCGGAAATCATTTGATAGGTTTGCTTGAGCGTGAGCTCGCCGTCGTTAAGCTGCCAGACTCCGTCCACCTTTGCCGGCACGATCCAAAGGTAAGCTATACAATATGAAGCACAGCTATCTTTGACGTTCACGGTATCATCAGAAGACCAATCGCCCATAGTGAAGGAGTTCGAGACGATCCGAGTTCCGGGTTTGAGATTTAAAATCTTTGGCCGGAGCTTCAAATTAATATCCGGCAGCAAGAACATCGTGATGACGGTCGCCTGCGAAAAATCACTCTCGAAGAGATCGGCTTTGACAAAGCTGGCCTTGTCGCTGACGCCTTCCTTGGCCGCATTGCGCTTCGACAACTCGACCATGTCGGGATTGTACTCGATGCCCAGCGCCTTGGCGCCGCGCTTGGCTGCGGTAATCACCGTGCGGCCGTCGCCGGAGCCGAGATCGATCACGTAATCTTTCGACGTCACCTTGCCCATATCGAGCATCTTATCGACCAGCGACTGCGGCGTCGGCACCCAGATGACATCTTTTCCTTCCTGGCCGACGTGAGGCTGGTAGTCACCTTTGACGGACTGCGCCTGCGCATAGGCGCAGGCAAACACCATTGAAAAACCCAACGCGAAAAACGATCTTCGGATGTAGAGCAATGCCGTCATGAGAGTCCTCCTGTGTCTGGAATAAGTAAATGAAGAGTCGCACGCAGCCAAAAAAATGTCCAGGGCGAGCCGGTTCCAAATGCGATCATCCGGTTGCCTCAGCATCGGCGTCGATGATACAGAAAATCAATCGAACTGTACGGCCTGCTCAGCTGGCATTTCAGTCCTGAAGGCCGTCGGTTATCCGGAGGAATTTTACCATGCGACAACGATCCGATTACCCCGTGTTTTCCGACGCGGAAATTCGACGACGCCACCAAGTTGTTTATGGCTTGATGGAACAGGAAGGCGTCACCGCCCTGCTCTTTTACGGCAGCGGGCGCTACGCATCGGACATTTACTGGCTAAGTGACTGGCCGAGCAGCCGGGAAGCTTATCTGCTTATGCAGGCCGGAAAAGAGCCGGTTATTTTGATGCAACTCTTCAATCATTATCCGATGGCGCGTGTTATGTCATGGATAAAGGACGTGCGCTGGGCCGGGGCGAACATAGCCAACAGCGTCACCGATCTTTTCCGCGAGCGCGGCTTGGAATCGAAAAGGATCGGTTTGGCGGGATCGATCTCTTATCAGGTCTACAACAAGCTGCGCGAGACCTTTCCTTCGGCTTCGTTCGTCGACCTCAGCGGCAAATTACGTCAGCTGCGCACGGTGAAAAGCGCGGAGGAAATCGAGCGCATTCGCATCGCTTCGAAGCTCACCGACCAATCGATCCAGGCAATGGCGGAGGGGCTCAAAGCCGGTATGCGCGAGGATGAAATCCCCGCGATCATCGAACCGGTCTATCTGAAGGCTGGCGGTTACGCCGGCATACATTTCATGAGCAGCATGCCGATGCGCGAACCGGATTTCCCGGTGCCGTCGCAGTTCCATTCCAAACGAAAGCTCCAGAAAGGCGACGCTCTGATTACTGAAATCAGTGGCGCCTACTCAGGCTACAGCGGCCAGATCCACCGGACTTTCTCGATCGGCGAAGGCCCGACACCGGAATGGCAAAAGATGCACGACGCGGCGATGGAGGCCTTTGAAATTTTATCCAAGGTCATCAAAGACGGCGCGACCACCACCGAAGCGGAAGAGGCGGCAGAAATTATCCACGAGCGCGGCTATAGCACCTATGACGATTTGGTCCATGGCGTCAATCAGTATCCGCCAATCTTTCAGACCAAAACGCGCAAGCGGCATGATTCCAAAGAAATGGTCTTTCGCGAAAACATGGTGATCGTCATCCAACCCAACCTGATCACCTATGATGAAAAAATGGGCCTGCAATTTGGCGAAACCCTGGTTGTGAAGAAAAATG
>VBKX01000385.1:1834-4019 GCA_005879435.1 Deltaproteobacteria bacterium | reverse complement strand
CGAGATAAAACCGACAATGCCGCGCGCGCCCAAAGACGCCCTTCAGCATTATACTCCAGATGCGCCTGACTACACGCCGCACAGGCTGACGCATCTAGATGTTTTAGAAAGCGAGTCGATTCACATTCTGCGCGAGGTCGCGGCCGAATGCAGAAATCCCGCATTGCTGTTTTCCGGCGGCAAAGATTCGATTGTGCTTTTGCGCCTGGCCGAGAAAGCATTCCGCCCGGCGCGCTTCCCGTTTCCATTGCTGCACATCGACACGGAGCACAATTTCCCCGAAGTGATCGCCTTCCGGGACAAGCGCGCGGCGGAATTGGGTGAGCGGCTGATCGTACGCTCGGTGCAAGATTCCATCGATAAGGGCAGAGTCGTTTTGCGATCGGCGGACGAGAGCCGCAACGTGCATCAGTCCGTTACTTTGCTCGACGCGATTGGCGAATTCGGTTTCGACGCCTGCATCGGCGGCGCGCGGCGCGACGAAGAAAAGGCCAGGGCTAAAGAGCGGATATTTTCCTTTCGCGACGAGTTCGGCCAGTGGGACCCGAAAAACCAGCGGCCAGAGCTTTGGGATATCTACAATACCCGGATTCATCCGGGCGAGAACATACGCGTATTTCCGATCAGCAACTGGACCGAGTTGGATATTTGGCGCTACATCGCCAAAGAAAAGCTCACTGTGCCCTTTATCTATTATGCGCACGAGCGCGAGATTATCCGTCGCGGACGAAATCTCGTGCCGGTTTCGCCGCTCTTGCAGCCGAAGGACCGCGAGAACGTCGAAGTCGTGTCCGTTCGATTCAGAACGGTCGGCGACATGACTTGCACGTGTCCGGTTGCCTCGACCGCCTCAACAGCGGAGGAAATCATTACCGAGACCGCGATCACGCGCATTACTGAGCGCGGCGCGACGCGCATGGACGATCAGACCTCCGAAGCATCGATGGAGCTGCGCAAGAAGGAAGGATACTTCTAACGCGGCGCGGCAACCATCTTTTCGCCTTGAACCTGGAACATGGAACTTTGAACCGGCGCACCATCTCACGTTCAAAGTTCAAGGTTCAAAGTTCAACGACATCAAATCAATGAACGATACGTAATATGAGCCGTACCGAGTACAACCAGAGCGAGCTTTTGCGCTTCATTACCTGCGGCAGCGTCGACGATGGCAAAAGCACCCTGATCGGCCGATTGCTGCACGACTCCAAGTCGATCTTCGAAGATCAGCTGGACGCAGTGGAAAGGTCGACACGGCGTCGCGGTGACGACGGGGTGGATTTGTCATTGCTCACCGATGGACTGCAAGCCGAGCGGGAGCAGGGTATTACCATCGATGTCGCTTATCGATTTTTTACCACGCCGAAACGCAAATATATCATCGCGGATACACCCGGGCACGAGCAGTACACACGCAATATGGCCACGGGCGCGTCGACCGCGAATCTCGCGGTGATTCTTATGGACGCGCGCAAAGGCGTGCTGGACCAGTCACGGCGCCACGCGTTATAGCGATCAAGTGTTTGCAACGATTCGCGAGACTTTTGCTGAGTACGCTGCTCGCCTGCGCTTTCGCGACGTGATTTATATTCCGATCTCCGCTCTGAATGGCGATATGGTCGTCGAGCGGGGTGATCACATGCCGTGGTACGCCGGGCCGACCTTATTGGACCTGCTCGAAAACATCGAGATCGATCACGACGTTAATCTCGAAGACTTTCGCTTTCCGGTGCAGTGGGTCTGCCGGCCGAGCAGCACCGAGTATCATGACTTCCGGGGCTACACGGGACGCATCGAGTCGGGAATGGTAAAAGCAGGAGATCCGATCACGATTCTACCATCGGGCCGCTCGTCGCGTATCAAGCAGATCTTTACCTATGATGGCCCGCTAGGCCGCGCGTTCGCGCCGCAGTCGGTCACACTGCTATTGGAGGACGACCTCGACGTTTCACGCGGCGATATGTTTGTTAAAAACCGGGATGACGTACAGGTTGCAAACGAATTTAATGCGGATATTTGTTGGCTGAGCGAACAGCCGCTCGATATGCGGCGCAAGTATGTGGTCAAACACACGGCCAAGACGGTTAAAGTATGGCTCACACGGCTCGAATATCGTGTCGACGTGAACGCCTCCCAGCTCGTCGGCGGACTCCAAAGCTTGCAGATGAACGACATCGCTCGCGTCGGC
>VBKX01000385.1:0-1780 GCA_005879435.1 Deltaproteobacteria bacterium | reverse complement strand
CGGCATGATCGTCTGAGGATTTTTCAAGTATTCTGGGCCATCTCCTGCGGAATTCCGCAGGCGTTCCCGACCCATACCCTGCGTTCGATAACCTACCCGCGCCGCGCTGAACAGGCTGAACTCCGTTCGGACCTCGACGGCAATAATTTTCATGAAGGCGTTGTCTGCGGCCCGCACACGGGTTAGATTCAGCAGTGTGGATTCCGTGATGGATCTAGTTGTCGAGAGATTTCGCCGGCTGAGCTCGCGTGGGTAGCCACCGACGGCGGATGACGCTTAACGACCGAAGGACGAGGGTTCTATGGATCCAAATATAAAAACCAACCTCAACGGCCTAAAAGTGGTTAGCTTCGAGAGCCGCCGCGCCAAAGAGATGGCCGAGCTCATCCGCCGTTACGGCGGCGAGCCGATCGTTGCTCCTTCCATGCGAGAAATCCCGATCGGTGAAAATCACGCTGCGCTCGAACTCCTGCCGCAACTAGAAGCGCGCGGTTTCGATCTGCTCATTCTCATGACCGGCGTGGGCACGAGGACGCTCAACCAGGCGCTGCTCACGCAGTATCCTCAAGAGAGGATTGTCTCCGCGCTGCGTAAAACCCAGTTGGCTGCGCGCGGCCCGAAGCCGATCGCCGCGCTCAAGGAACTGGGATTGGTTCCGGATGTCACAGTGCCCGAACCCAACACGTGGCGCGAGGTGCTCGTTGCTCTCGATGCCGCAGTCGACCTTCGCGGCAAACGCGTTGCCGTGCAAGAATATGGCATTCCCAATCCGGAGCTTGTTTCTGGACTGGAACAACGCGGCGCTACCGTCAAAACGATTCCGATTTATAAGTGGGCTTTGCCCGTTGATATCGAGCCGCTGCGCGTCGCCATTCAGAAGATCTTAAACGGCGAGGCGGATGTCGCGCTGTTTACCAACGGTGCCCAAGTTGATCATCTCTTCCGACTCGCAGCGGAAGACAAGGCCGACGAAAAACTGCGCCATGCATTGGGCAACGTCGTGATCGCTTCGGTGGGCCCGGTGTGTACCCAAGTGCTCGAGCAATACGGCGTTAAGCCCGATATCGAACCGCCGCATCCGAAAATGGGATCGCTGATTTCCGCCGTTGCCGCGTCGGCGCAGCACCTGCTGGAGGCGAAGAGCGCGCTGTAAAATCTGTTCTTCAACACACATCGTTGCGAGTAGTCAAGTGACTTAATGTTGTCATGCTGAACGCAGTGAAGCATCTCGTCAGACTTTGTGATTATTCAATATGACGAACATTGCCCCGTTTCTTGAGTAAGTCGAGATCCTTCGGCTCCGCCTCAGAATGACACATTCCGGCGCTCGCAAGCTCAGCCTCGATCATCATTCAGCTTGACTGCTAAATTGATTGGCAATATGTCTCAGTCAATTTACCCGAGGCAGCGAGCGGATGAAACGCCATCGCATTCAAATCATCGCCGCAATTGTTGTCGCGGCAGCAGCGCTGCTGCCGTTTCAACTTCAAGCCGGACAACTGCGAAAAGTGCGCCTCGCTTTCAGCGCGCTCGCTTACGCTAACCCACCGTTCTGGATCGCCCATGAATTAAAACTGTTCGAGAAGTATGGCTATGATACGGAGTTGGTGTACGTCAGCGGTTCGCGGCCGATTCAAGCGATGCTTGGCGGCTCCGTCGATGTTTCCCAGGTCGGCGGTGCCGCGGCCGTCGCGGCGGCGGCCCAGGGCGCGGAGATTTCGATTCTGGGAACGGTGTTCAGCAGATTGACCTTTGCGATTCACGCCGGCCCGCAAATCAA
>VBKX01000381.1 GCA_005879435.1 Deltaproteobacteria bacterium | reverse complement strand
GGCCAGAGAAGAGAGTAGCCGTGACCACTCAAGATGATGACGTGCGCTCCGGGTCCGTGAAAATGAGCTTTCTTGTACGTGCCGACGGAAAACTGCGAGATATGTCCGCACAGCGTGTTCTCGGATAGCTCCAGGCGCACCTGAGAACCGCCGCCACCGCGCTCTTTCCATTCGAGCAGCTTGAGATTCTTCACGTCGACGACAAAGTTCGTCCGCCACGTTCGACCGGAATACCAAGTGCCGGGACTATTGAAATACTCCTCCTGTGAATTAAAGCGGTCGCGAAAGACGTACGGGCAATTGAAAATAAAATCCGTGTTATGAATCAAATTGATCATGCAGGGCGCACTGGTCACTGCGAGAAAACGGGCGGGCTCTTCGCCGTTGCCGTTGAAAAGTTGGTGCCAGGAATTTAGCGGCGGCGAGAAAAGCGAGCCCTCTTGCCATTCAAACGTCCGTTTCGGCTCGCCTTCGTTCCAGATCGTCGTTGCGCCGCGGCCACTAACCACGTAGATCAACTCCTCGTACATGTGCTTTTCCGGCTCGAGGGCTTTGCCGGGAGGAATCTCGCAAATGTAGGCGTCGTTGGTTTCGCCCGTGCCTTCCAAGCACAGACGCACGCCGAGGCCTCCCGTGCGTCTCCATGGCTCAAGCGGCACTTTGGCAACGTCTTCAACGAAGAAACTTTGCACCAACGGAATACCTTCATTCTCGACCCACGCTTTGTAGGAGCTTTTTTTCGGTGAGATCGACTCAGTGGAGATTTTTGGTTCTTCCATTCTGCTTTTCTCCTGCCGGCATCAATCGTTGGATCGCGAGCATTTTTGCCGTACACAATGGTAAAGCCCGGTTTCGGATTTGCGGCATCTGCTGCGGCGATTCATTTTTTTCCTCGTCTATCCGCGAATTTCTTGTAAAACCCCTCCCGTTCCAGTTCGTCGATAATGCTTTCATCGACGAACTGCGCCAGATTAACCTCGCCCTTGACGTCGCCGGTTTGGCGCACCAGATCCAGGGCGTTGTTCAGCCCGCCGCGGTCGACGCGCGGCGGAAGGGAAAACTTCGGGCTGTAATAGCTGTAGGTTTCTTCGAGCACGTTTAAATCCTTCTGTTTGAGACGCTCGGCGTAGACTTTGATCGCCTTTTCTCTATGGGTTTTGAACTCGAAGATCCCTTCGCTATAAGCGCGCACGAAACCTTTGACGGTATCCCGTTTGCTGGTCACAAAAGAACGCCGCGCCATGATCAAAGTCTGGGGGAAAGACGCGTTCAAATCGCTCAAGTTGGCGAGAATCCTCAACCCGGCGCGTGCGGCCGCCACCGTCTCCGGCGGTGAAAGCACCGTGGCGTCGATGACGCCACTGGTCAGCGCGGCTAGGCGTTCCGGCGCGCCGCCACTGGCTAAAATAGTCACCGCGCTCCGAGGAATGTTCCATTCTTTGAGCGCCAAGCTGACCGCCAAGTCGTTGGAGCCGCCAAAATTGAGGATGCCGAATTTCTTGCCGATAAGGTCCGCGGGGCTCTTGAGCTCTTTGCGCACGACAACGCTGAAGGGAAATTTATTCAACGCGGCGGCGATGACCGCGACGTCCCCGCCGCGCACGAAAGCTGCTAGCGGGGCGGTGGCCGAACCTTGGATGAAAGGCACGCTGCCCGAAATCAGCGCCGCCATGCCGCGCGCGCTGCCCGGGATCAGGATCAGTTCGCCGGTAAGACCGTTCTTCTCGAGCAGGCCAAGATCTTTCGTCGCCCAGATCGGTCCTTGAAAGCCCGCATGGCCGTCGTAACCGATCATGATTTGTTCCTGAGACATAACGGCGTGGGGGAAGACGGCACTCAATGCGGTGCAGAGCAACAACGAGAAGGATTCCTGCAAGATTAGTAATCGCAGAAACCGCAACATACGCGCAGCATGTGTCATCGTGTCGATTTTCTATTCCCGGGCAGCGGCCTGCATTGCCGCCTGCAAGATCGCGCCATGAAGATCCATCGCCGTTAATGCGCAGTATTCGAGAGGGTACCCGGCTCTGACTTCCGCACCGTCCTCCAGCAGACGCTGCAAGACCAGCCGTCTAAAACTGCCGTGGCCCATGATGCCACCTTCGTGCTCGCGGGTATCGGCTTCCTCATGCAATGAAAAGTAAACTGCCTCCTCGGGTGTAAGCCCATAGTGAGTCGTCAAAGCGCTGAACACTTCGCCCGCCCAGTGGCCAAATTGTTCCTCGGTCGCTCCCGCGGCGTAAAACTCCGCGACCGTGCCTTCCCAAACGATGGCGCGGAAATAATCGATCTTGGCGCGAAATTCGGCGAGCATCGGCGTGACAAATACTTCGTCCTCGCCGATACCTAACGCGTTGGCAGTCTGCAGAACGACATGAATATGACCGGGCGGTTTGGGATGAATCAGCTCGTCGGCGAGTTTCTCCGCCATCGCAGCCATTAGATCCCGGTGCTGGCGAAAAAAGTGGATATGTTTGTGATAGGACGCCGCTTCCAGGGTATTAATCTCGATCGTATAGGCCGCCCAGTTTTTAAAAAAAATGCGAAACGTTTTCTTGGGCAGACGACCCGAGACCAACTCCTGCATGAATTGCGAGTCGGTGACGCGCTCCTCCCAACGTTTAGCGACCTTGCGGTAAAGATCGTCGACATAGACCTTGGCCTCTGCGGCACTCATCTTGAGGTTCATCGGTTTGTTTCTTCTGGGCTCAATCGGTCAAAAGGTGAGCCGCACCTCGACGCCGCGCTTGCGGCACTCCTGGACGAAGGTCGCGTGAATGTCGGGATGCTGGTCTTTGTAGTCGATCTGTGTCCCGCCCGATGCTTCGACTTCCAAAGTTTTGACTAGATCTTCGACTTGATACGTAAAGCCCCAAGGTTTGAGCGCTAGGTAACGAGCCGGTTCGCGTCCCGGGTTAAAATGCTGATGAAACCATTTCGCCGGCGGCACAAACAAGCTCCCCGGTTTCCAGTCGATGCGTTCGCGGCTGTTTCCTTGCTCCCACAAAAGCGAATAGCCTGCGCCGGAAAGAATGAGAATGTGCGCTCCAGGTCCATGCCAATGCGCCCGCGGATAGGTGCCGACGGGATATTCCTCTATGTGGGCAGACATCGTATTGGCCGAAAAATGGAGCAAGATGCCGCGCGCGCCTTGACCGCGAGCGCTGTGTTCCAATAAGCGGAAGCCGGGAACGTCCGCAATGAAATTCGTATCCCAGGTCCGATGGCTGTCCACCGCCTTACCTTTGCCGCTGAAGTAGCCGTTTTCGCCGCTGAACCGGTCCGAAAATATGAAGTCGTTATTGAACACAAAATCGAGATTGCGAAAACGGTTGATCATCACCGGCGCATCGGTCAACGCGACGAATCTTGCGGGCTCGTTGCCCTGGGCGTTGAAATGTTGACGCCAGGTGTTGAGTGGCGGCGAGAACATGCTCCCTTCCTGCCATTCGAACGTTTGTTTGTGCCCGTTGTCCTGCCACACGGTGGTTGCGCCGTGTCCCTTGACGACATAGATAAGCTCTTCGAATAGATAACGCTCGGGCAGCGTCTGACTCTTCGCTGCGATCTCGCAAACGTAGGCATCACAGCTTCGTCCGGCGCCCAGCATATTGATGAACGCGCCGGCTGCGCCTTTGCGTTGCCATGGACTTAGCTCAAGAGTCCGGAGATCGTCGACGCCTAGGCCTCTGTAGATTGGAACCTCTTCTCGCTCTTGCCAGAGTTCGTAGGGCGTCTTGTCCGAATACGCGGCTTGCTTGGTAAGATCCATGCTCACTTATTCACCTCCGCATGGGCGCTTAGATTTTTGAGCAGGTTTTTTAAGAACTAACGTTGGGTTACGAACTATCTCTCAAGAAGCGGTGGAAATCTGGCCGCTGGCTATCAGCAATTGAGCCAACGGCCAGACCTCCAAATCCGCTTTAGACTATCCAAGCACCTTGGAATACTTCTCGCGCAGCTTGGCGTAGCGTTGGCCGCCTTCTGTTGCCGCCTTGCGAAAATCATCCGGCATGACGTTATACGGCGGACGGATCGGGCCGGTTTTGCAGTAACCGGAAGCTGCCATCAAAACCTTTTCGAGCTGAATGTTGTAAGACGCGAACACTTCCTGTGAGCCAGTGATCGCGTGATGCGGTTCGTTGGCCCAGGCGATGTCATCCGCGACGGCCTTGGCCTGTTGGGCATCGTGCGCTGCCAGCGCTTTCATAAGCGCCAGCCCGACCTGCGGTCCCACTGAAGGTATCCAACAAGTGGTTTGAGATTCCGGCGAGATTTGCGCGAACTCGTAAGCGAGACCGATGGGCGGGACGAAGTTGACGCGACCCTTCGATGCTTCGACCGATTTCTTGAGAATCCCCTTGCTAGAGAACTTCGCCGACATGACGGTTGGCGCTTTTTCGACGAGGGGACCCCAGAAGTCGGCGCCGAAGTCGAAACGGAAAGCACGCGGATTGGCATAGACCATGATGGGAAAATCGGGAAATGTCTGCGACACGTCGGCGTAGAACTTTACCGCCATGTCGAGAGTTGCCGGCTGCCACATGGGTATGCCGAGCAGCGTGCCTGTGGCGCCGAGTCCTTTGACGAACTTAATGCGCCGGGCGATTTCATGCCCGCTCAGCGATGTCGTGCCGACAAACGTTGGAATGCGCCCGCGCACGGTTTTCAGCAGACAATCGACGTAGGCTTCGTAATCGCTCTGCTGTGTGGTTGCGCACTCACCCATAGTGCCCAGCGCCATGATGCCGGTGGCGCCGTCGCGCACCAGGCTTTCGGCGAGCCGAGCCGTCTCGTCGAGGTCGACAGTGTTCGTGGCATCCAAACGATCGGCTCCTTCTTTGGCTGGCGTCGGCATGATCGCTAAGACTCCGCGCAGATCTTTTGCAGTGATCATAATTTTCCTCCTACATTGGAATTGGCATTATCTGTTTGTTTAACACGCGAAGTCGATGCCAAGCAACGCGAGTCGACGACTAAATCCGGGTCGGCAGCCGATGGGTTAAAACGATTTCGCGGGGCGAGACGTAAGCGTGATAGGGCAGCGCTTCGACGCCTGCTCTGATCGCTTTGCGCAGCCAACGGCCGTATTCCGGGTCGATCTCGTCGGCGGGACGAAAGTATTCGCAGTCGCGCCGCTGCACGACGAACAGTATCACCGAGCGGTGGCCTTTGTGTTTGAGCCGGATTAATTCTTTCAAGTGTTTGGTGGCGCGCTCGCTTACCGCGTCGGGGAAGGCGGCGGCGCCGCCGATGCAAGCCGTGACATTTTTCACTTCGACGTAGCAACAACCGTCGCGGCCGTCCAAACAAAGATCGAGCCGGCTGTGGCGGCTGACTTTGACTTCTCGACGGACGGTTTCGTAACCGCGCAGTTCCGGGATCACGTCCGCGGCGATCGCTTCGGCGACCAAGCGATTCGGATGCATCGTATTGATGCCGACCCAGTGCCGATCGATCCGAATCATTTCCCATGTGAAGGCGAGCTTGCGACCTTTATTTTCGCTGCGCGAGAGATAAACGACGCTGCCTGGCTCTTTGCAACCGAGCATGCTGCCGGTGTTGGTGCAGTGGGCGGTGACGATGGCTCCGTCAGCGAGGCGGACGTCGGCGAGAAAACGCTTGTAGCGTTGGACCAGCGTGCCGCGGATGAGTTTCGCTGTGAAGCGCATGCCCAAGTTTATAGCCGAAGGGAAAGTTATTTGACAGCGTTGGCCAATTTCTTGCGCTCGCAAGATCGCTTTGTTAGGGTCGATGAATAATTTCTGATCCGGAGACGGCATGGCGAAGCGACAATTCAAGTACGTCGGGCACAGTGTTCCGCGAGTCGACGGCGTCGACAAGGTAACCGGCAAAGCAAAATTCGTCGGCGACATCGTCGTCCCCGGCATGCTTTACGGCAAAATCCTTCGCAGCCCGTACCCGCACGCGCGAATTCGCGCGATCGACCCGACCGAGGCCGAAGCTTTGCCCGGAGTCGTCGCGGTGTTGACCGCGGCCGACATCGACGACCTCAATCCGATTTATAATGGACGACCGATTATCGCGATGCATAAAGTCCGCTATGTCGGCGAGCCCGTGGCGGCGGTGGCGGCGCTCGATTTAGCGACAGCGGAAGAGGCGCTCGGACTCATTCAGGTCGATTACGAAGAACTGCCGACGGTGGTCGGTATCGACGCGGCGGTGAAAAAAGACGCGCCGCTCATTCACGAAGAGAAAGGCAGTAACATCGGCACGCACGAGCAAGTGAGGCGCGGCGACGCTGATGAAGGCTTTACGCAATCGGATGAAGTTGTCGAGGACACGTTCACCTTTCCGATGGTTTATCATTACGCGATGGAGCCTCATTCGGTGATCGCGCATTACGACGACAACGACGAGATTACGGTTTGGTCGTCAGCGCAGCATCCGTTTCAGGTGCGCAGCGACATTTCCAAGATCTTCAAAGTGCCGCCGTCAAAGGTGCGCCTGATCATCAATTACTTGGGCGGCGGCTACGGCAGCAAGTCGTACACCAAGTTCGAGCCGTTGGCTTTGGCGCTGGCGCGCAAGGCAAAGCAGCCGGTGCGCATTTGCAACTCCGTCGGCGAATCGATGATCACCGTGCGTCGTCACGGGGCGCGAGTAAGGATAAGGACCGGCGTTAAGCGTGACGGCACGATCATGGCGCGCGAGGCGGAGATTTATCTGGACACCGGCGGTTACGACGACAACGGACCGCAGGTGACGGCCCGCTCGGCGACGCGTGTTCTCGGTCCGTACTGGATTCCTAATATTCGCACGGACGCGTATCAGGTTTATACCAACACCGGTTCGGCGGGCTCGTATCGCGCGATCGGTGCGCCACAGGTGATCTTTGCCGGCGAGTCGCAGATCGAAATCCTTGCTGCGAAGCTCGGTATGGATCCCGCAGAGCTGCGCATGAAAAATCTGCTCAAAACCGGACAGGAGCTGCGGCCGGGATTGAAAGGCATCGATGCGAACCTTACTTCCAGCCTTAAGAGCTTGATTCGCGAAAGCGGCTGGAAAAAGTCGCGCAAGAAAAAAAATGCCGCAGTCGGCATGGGCTGTGCGATCACCAATGCCGGAGCCACGCCCGTGTCCGTAGCGATGATTCGCATGCAGTCCGACGGCATTGCCAACATCGCGGCCGGCAGCACGGAGATGGGGCAGGGGGTGCGCACGACCTTAACTCAGATCGCCGCCGAAGAGCTGACGTTGCCGATGGAACAGTTCCGTATGCTCGGCGCCGACACCAAAGTCACCCCTTACGATAGTTCTACGGGGTCGAGCCGTTCGACGACGTTGATGGGCACTGCGGTGCAGAAGGCAGCGCGTGATTTGAAACAGCAGTTCGTAAAAATCGGCGCGCAAATCTTGAGCGTGAAGCCAAGGCAAATTCAAGTCATTGATGGCGCATTGATTTCAGGCGAAGCGCGGTTGACCTTTAAAGAAGCCTTCGAGCGACGCTTCGGCAAAGGCGCCGGCGGCGAAATGATCGGCCGCGGCGAGGCGGGACCGGAAATCACCGACCATAAGCTTCCCGTGTTTTGGGAAGTCGGCATGGGAACTGCCGAAGTCGAGATCGATCATGAGACCGGCGAGGTGAAGCTTAAGAAATTCATTTCTGTGGCCGACGTCGGCAAAGCGATTCATCCGGAGCACTGCATCGCCCAGGAAGAAGGTGCTGCCATGCAGGGGATCGGCCACACATTTTTCGAGCAGTTAATTTACGACAATGGACAGTTGATCAATCCCAATTTGGTCGATTACCGCATTCCAACTTTCGACGACGTACCGGAGGAGTTTCACACGGTACTCGTCGAGAACGGCGATGGCCCCGGGCCCTTCGGCGTGCGCGGTATGGCCGAGGGCGGCATTCTTTCTGTCGCGCCGTCGGTGTGCAATGCCATCGACCGCGCCACCAGTGTGCGCATCAAAGATTTACCGCTGACGCCCGAGCGCGTGTGGCGCGCGCTGCGGGACGCAAAAAAATAATTCGGTCACGGTTTGCCGCGTGCCCGGATATCGGTGAGCCGTGTTCAGAATTTGCCAAAAGTGAAGCTATGAAAACTGCGAGCGATGTTTCCGGATTTCAAATTCAGGCGGCGACCAAGGCGGATGTGCCGGTGATTCTTTCTTTCATCAAGAAGCTCGCCGACTACGAGCGCTTGTCGCACGAAGTCACAGCGACGGAAAAAAGTCTCAGCGAAACGCTTTTCGGCCGGCGGCGCACGGCCGAAGTCGCGATTGGCTACTATAAAAGACAGCCGGCTTGCTTCGTGCTGTTTTTTCACAACTATTCGACTTTTCTTGGCCAGCCGGGAATCTATATCGAAGACCTTTACGTCGATGAGGCTTTTCGCCGGCGCGGCTTCGGCAGCGCTTTGCTGCATTACGTCGCCAAGATCGCGACGGAGCGGGGATGCGGCAGATTGGAGTGGTCGGTTTTGGATTGGAACGAACCGGCGATCGATTTTTACAAGAAGCTCGGCGCGGTGCCGATGAGCGAGTGGACCGTATTCCGCGTAACCGGAGAGAAACTAACGAAGCTCGCGGCTGCGGGAATGCCGCGTTAACGTATAGGCTCGGCGTCCGGGGAGCACTAAGTCGATTGCGTGAATGTGCCCTGAGGTCAATCGGATTCGAGCGGAATGACGAGCCTAATATCCGTGCCCTTTCCCGGGGCCGTGTCGACACTTAGCTCGCCGCCTATTTTTTTGATTCTCTCGCGCATGCCTTTGAGCCCATAGTGACTGGTTCCTTCGGCGGACGCGGTATCAAATCCCACGCCATTGTCACGCAATCGAGCTTCGCAACCCTTGGTGTTGGTCTTGAGCGAAAGATGCAATTCACTTGCCCGGGAATGGCGAACCGCGTTCAAGATCGCCTCGCGTAAAGTAAAGTAAAGCTCCCTTTCGATTGCGACGGGCAGATTATGCGCCGGAAATCGAGCTTGAACCCGGTGCTGGCGAAAAAGATTTCCATCTCTTGCCTGAGCCGCCGTTCGAGGGTACCGGCTTGAAGCTCTTCCCCGGTCTCGTTTTCGGTGAGTAAATTGCGGATCTCAGTGATCGCTTTTTCGATATTGTCTTCAATCGTTCGAAGTTCGTTTTCAACAACACCGCGGTCATCGAGAAGTTGGCGCCGGCAGCTCTCGGCGCGGAGCCGTACGCTCGATAACAATTGTAACACCCGGTCATGCAGCTCGCGGGAGATCCTCTGCCGTTCTTCCGTGACAGCGTTAGCAATCTCGGTATTTATTTTGCCTGGTGTTTTTTTCACTGTCCTTTGGGGACGCCCCCTAGGGGATCGGTCCAAACAATCGCATCGTCGCCGGGATCACGCGCCTTTGGTTTCCGCCAAATTTTTTCAATTCCATGCAGCAAGATGCTGGACCAAGAAACCGAGAGCTCTCGGCCACGAGACTTCCCCGGCAGGGCCGTAACAGCCTACTTTCGCGCTGTTCAAAAACGGGCTCCCGGTATCGGCGCGGGAGTGAAATTGATGCAGCTTCTGGAACTGCGTCAGCTCCGCGCCGACATGGGCCATGTCTTCGGGTGGCGGCGACGGTTTGTTGGCAATTTGATGAGATCATCGAATCCTCTGAATCCTCCATCATTGTAGCCGCCGTGTAACCCAGCAACACAAAACTGTCAAGTTCAGGAACGACGACGGTCAATCATTGAGCAGCGACAGAAGTGATTTCAAACTCTCGATGCGATCCGGTGTTGCCGCGGCCGATGATTTGCGCCGTTCGACGAGAATGCCTCTGAGTCCAGCTTCGTTGGCCCCTTGCAGATCATGAGTCTCGCTGTCACCGACATGAAGTGCATGAGCGGAAGCGAGACCATGATAATCGAGCGCGGCGTTAAATATACGCCGATCGGGTTTGGCATAGCCAACCCGACTGGACACGAAAACGTGTTCGAACAGCGAGCCCGCGCCCAAACCATCGAGGATTCGTACCAGGCGGGAATCGAAGTTAGAGATCACGTCAAGAATCAATCCGCGTTGCTTGAGCGACGCCAGAGTTTCCAGAACGTCGGGGTAGAGTGACCAAGCTTTGGGCTCGGCGAAGTAGGCGAAGAGTTCCGCGAAGTAGGAGTCGAACCCGGCAAAGGGACGCCATGGCTCGAGCACCCTCGCGACTAGATTTTCCCACCAAGCACGTTCCAACCCGCCGAGTGCATCCTCGGTCACGCCTGGAAACGCCAGTCGCGGCGCCGAATCAAAGCACTCACGAAAACGGCCCATGATTTCGTCAGGCGCGATATTTTTCCCGTGTTTCGCGGCAAACGCGGCGTAGCTTTCACCGACGTTTCGGACGGGCTTGATCAGTGTCCCCGCGGCGTCAAAGAAGACGGCTTTAATCTGCATGGCGAGATTCGTATTGGGAAGCGCCCAATTGCAACGAAGGTAGCATGCTTTATAATTGAAATCGATGCAGCAGAAACAAGCTCTGATCGTCGTCGATGTGCAAAACGATTTTTGCCCTGGCGGCGCGCTGGCTGTTCGGGACGCCGACGCGGTCATTTCGATCTTGAATCGATATATCGGCAAATTTTCACAAGCTTGCCTGCCGGTCATCGCCACGCGCGATTGGCACCCTGCAAAGACCACCCATTTCAAAAACTTCGGCGGACTGTGGCCGGCCCATTGTGTCCAGCATACTAAAGGCGCTGAGTTTCATCCTGGTCTGAATCTGGGGGCAGAGGCCATCGTGGTTTCGAAGGGGACGGCGCCGGACGAGGACAGTTATTCCGCATTCCAAGGCGTAGACTCTTCGGGAGTGGCGCTCACAGAGTTGTTACGCCAATTGGGCGTTGAAACCCTGTATGTCGGCGGCTTGGCCACGGATTATTGTGTGAAGGATACCGTTCTCGATGGCTTGAAGCGCGGATTCAAAGCGGTTGTACTCGGCGACGCGATTCGCGGCGTAGACGTGCATCCAACCGATTCCAGGCAAGCCCTTGCAGAAATGAATGATGCCGGGGCCATCACGCTCAACACGATCGAGGAATCGCGCCTATGATGTCGCACGAACGTGAAGTTACCAGCGCGACCGCACGATGAGTTGCCTAGAATTCGGTTCTAGTGTCTAATTGACGGGTTTACTCGAGGTGTGACTTGGCCAATGCTTTCCAGTACAGCAAAGAATTGACGGCGGCGGAGAGTGCGGCCCGTGAGGCGGGCGCGGTTGTAATGAGCCTTTTCAAGGGCAAATTCGACGTCCGCGAGAAAAGCAAAAATAATCCGGTTACCACGGCCGACATCGAGGCCAATCGAATTATCCGTGAAACGATTTTCGAAGCATTTCCTGGGGACGGCTGGTTGTCGGAAGAGGATCAGGACAATTCCGATCGATTGGCCCTGTCGCGGATTTGGGTCGTCGATCCCATCGACGGAACCAAAGAGTTTATCGAGGGAGTACCACAATTTGCGATCTCCATCGCTTTTGTGGTCGATGGTCGGCCCAAGATCGCGATTGTTTTTAATCCGGCGAAGGATCGATTTTATAAAGCCGTGTTTGGCCAAGGCGCTTATTTGAACAACGAAACGATTCGGGTTAGTTCGAGAAGCGAGGTCAACGGCGCCTCCCTCCTGGTCAGCCGTTCCGAGCCGCAGAAAAAATTTCAGGTCTTTATCGACCACTGTGACATTAGACCCGTCGGCAGCATCGCGTATCGCCTCGCCAAAGTCGCCGGCGGCGATGGCGACTGCACCATCACGTTTCGCAACATTCACGAGTGGGATATTTGTGCCGGCGTGCTCATGGTCTAGGAAGCCGGCGGTAAGGTGGTCGACGGCGAGGGCAAACGGATGAACTTTAATCGGGAGCTGCCGAAACATCGCGGTGTTGTCGCCGCCAACGCCCATTTGAGTGAAGGATTGCAAAGCCTATGGGCCGACGCGATGGCAATCAAGACGTAACATTAGGCGATCCGCGACTGAGATCAACGATGATGCGTAAATGCGATTATTGTGGCGAGCGCGCCGGGCTTTTCGGTCGGGTCTGTGGCGATTGTAAAAAACTTCTCGCCCGCGTCGAAGAGCTGCGTGGCAAAGTGAGTTACGGCGGGTTTCTTGACGGGCTAGAGCAGACCGGCATCGATAAAGAGAAAATATTGGTTTTTCTCAAAGCTGATCCTGATGGCAAGGGCAGCGTCCAAGACCAGGTGACTGCCGAGATGACCAGCGAGCTCATGAAAGTCATGGGTATCTCCGGCCGTCAGTCCGCCGACGAAGTCAGGCGGATTCGCGATGTCCTTGGCAAAGACTCAGAAGAGTAGATGACAGCCGCATCCGACTATGACCGTCACGATCTATCTTTCGATCTTCTTGCGCGACCGTCGACGCATGGAAACCGAAAGCCGCGATGGAGGGCGAGTGATCGCGAAAGTCGACGACCTGACGCCGGGCTCAGTGAAAAAATTTTGGTTAATCTGCCAGAAGTATCGTTTGGACGCGTTTCTCATCAACGATAGCGGCAGCTTTCATGCGTACGTCAATCGCTGCCGGCACATGCCCACGCCGCTCGACTTTGTGCGCGATGAATTTCTTAGCGACGACGGCCGATTTTTACGCTGTTACACGCACGGGGCTCTGTACGAATTTGCCACGGACCTGAAACAATTTGCGGATTGAAGGATGTCATCGTGGGCACGGGACAAAAGAAACCCATAGGTAAATTGGTCGGCACGGTCGGCGAGCTGGAGCACGGCGACAGCAAAAAATTCTCGCTGCGCCGAGGTCAGCGCGATATCGAAGCTCTGCTGGTGAATTTCTAAGGCAGCTATTTCGCATATATCAATCGTTGCCCCCACACCGGGATCACGCTCGACTGGGTGAATAGTCAGTTCTTCAGCGCGGACCAACGTTATCTGATGTGCGCGACTCACGGTGCGGTGTTCGAGCCGCCGACGGGTGAATGCGTGTGGGGGCCGTGTTTCGGCCTGTCGCTGCAAAGCGTGCCGATCGAGATCAACGGCGGGCAAATTTACGCGCGTCTTCCTGGAGCGAAGGAGGACTGATTGTCCTGTACGAGCGACCGAGCCTACGTCAGGAGGATGTCATGACCGATTGCCTGTTTTGCGGTATCGTCA
>VBKX01000380.1:498-5963 GCA_005879435.1 Deltaproteobacteria bacterium | reverse complement strand
CAGTATGCCATCCGTCAATTTGAGGTTGCGTTCCAATTCTTCGACGGCGCGCCCCGTCGCGTTATACCGGAGCAAGGTGTAGAAGCCCTTGCTTTGTTTCTCGATCCGATAGGCAAGATCGCGCATGCCCCATTCATCGACCAGGGACACGGTGCCCTCTTGTCCCTCGATCACCTTTTTGAACCGTTCGATAAACTCTTTATTCCGCGATCCCCTCTCCGGGTGAACCACGAATAACGTCTCATATAAAGTCACGGCAGTATGATCCTCCACAATAAACTGTGTTTTTTAACATAGGCCCCTTGCCTTTACAACGCACTATGGCGCCTCAGCGCGCCGCGTTATAACATGCCATCGCCTTTTCAGCGCCGTCCCGCACCAGCGACGTCACCGCGTCCGCGGCGCGATCGATGATGGCGCTTAACTCGTCCATTTCCAGCGCGCTGAACGGTGACAAAACATAATCCGCGGGCTCTATTCCCTCGGACGGACGGCCGATTCCTACGCGCATTCGATTGAACGAAGCGCCCGCCAATCGTTCCGTGATCGAGAGCATGCCGCGGTGACCGCCGGCGCTGCCACCCGGGCGAATCCGCAGACGCCCGAAGGGCAAATCCAGATCGTCATAGATCACTACCAAGTCGTCCAGCGAACCTTGATAATCTCTGAGCAAGCACTCAACCGCCGATCCGCTTCGGTTCATGAAGGTTTGCGGTTTAGCTAAAATTATTTCTTCTCCGGCGTAAACCCATGCACCGACCCATGATTCGCAACACTTAGTCAACAACTCAATTTCATTTTTCGCGGCGAGCCGATCGACAACTAAAAATCCCACGTTATGCCGCGTGCGCTCGTATTGCTTCCCGGGATTGCCAAGACCGACGATCAACTTCATCGATCAATCTCCGCGAGCCCGGATATGGCAGTCGATCAGGATTCGCCTTCCTTCGCCGGTGCCTCAGGCGCCGCAGGTACAGCTTCCGCTCCCTCAACAGGCGCAGCAGCCGCCGCAACTGGAGCCTCTTCAACGGTCGGCGGCACAACCGCGACCAATGCGAAATTAGACTCCGCAATAACCGTAACGCCCTCAGGCATGGTGACGTCTTCGATGTGCACCGAGTCACCGATGTCCAACGCGCTCACGTCGACGTTGAAAAACTCGGGAATATCGAGCGGCAAACACTCGACTTCGACCTCACGCACGATCGGCTGGAGAATACCGCCGCGAACGACACCAGCGGCTTTGCCGACGAAGTGTAACGGCACATGGACGGTGATCTTAGCCGTTAAATCGACCTCGTATAAATCCGCGTGGATGACGTCGCCGCTGATCGGATGGTATTGCATCTCCTTCACCAGGGCCACTTTGTCAGCCAGCGACGCCGTCGCCGACTTCAGGCGAACCAGATGCGAACCTTCCAAACCCGCTATCCGGTTGGAAAACTCTCGCTGGTCGAATTCCAGGGCCACGGACTGCATTTTGGGCCCGTAAAGGATTCCCGGGATTTTCCCGCCGCGCAGTAATCGCTTGGCATCGCGCTTTTTCTTTTTCTCCCGAGCATCGGCATGAATTTCTAGAGTTTCCACGGAAATCTACCTCCTGTACTAGACAAACAATGAGCTGATGGATTCTTCTTCATGGGTGCGGCGAATCGCTTCGCCGAGTAAGTGCGCCACCGACAAAGTCTTGATCTTGCCGCAGCCCTGAGCCTGAGGGCCCAGCGGAATAGTATTGGTGACGATTAATTCTTCGAGCGGGCACTCTTCGATGCGTTGGATCGCCGGCCCCGACAAAACCGGATGCGTGCAACAACCAAGAATCCGCTTCGCGCCTTCCTTCTTGAGGGCCTCCGCCGCCATCGTCAGCGTGCCCGCGGTGTCGACCATATCGTCCACGAGAATGGCGACCCGATCGACGACCTCGCCGATAATGTTCATCTCGGCGACGACATTGGGCCCGACGCGACGTTTGTCGATGATCGCCAGCGACGCGTCCAGCCGGGTCGCGATGGCGCGCGCCCGCTCCACGCCGCCGGCGTCGGGAGAAACGATGGTGACCTCGTTATGGTTCAATTGCTTTCTTAGATAGTCGAGCAGCACCGGTGTGGCATAGACGTTGTCCACGGGAATATCGAAAAATCCTTGAATCTGCCCGGAATGCAAATCGAGCGTGAGCATGCGCGACGCCCCCGCTTTGGTGATCAAGTCGGCCACCAGCTTTGCGCTGATCGGCACTCGCGGCACTACTTTGCGGTCCTGGCGCGCGTATCCATAGTACGGCATCACGGCGGTGATGCGCATCGCCGAGGCGCGTTTGAATGCGTCCAACATGAGCAGAAGTTCCATTAAATTGTTATTGCCCGGCGCCGAAGTGGATTGCAGGACGAAGACATCTGCGCCGCGAACGTTTTCCTTGATTTCAATCTTGCTCTCGCCGTCGCTGAAGGTATCCACTGTGGCTTTTCCCAGAGGCACCTTGAGATACTGGCTGATCTCCGCCGCCAAGGGCGGATTCGAATTGCCGGCGAATATTTTTAATTCCGCGTCGTGCTGCGACATATTTTTCGACGTTGAGTCGCCCTAGGTTCTACCCCAAATGATTTTGACCTGTGGAACCATCACTCCCCGAGTTGGAACACGCGTCACTCAATTCCGCAAAATAACGAGCGCCGTTCCTCGCGAACGGCGTCCACTCAAAAATTCCAAAATTTAAAATCTGGACCAGTTTTCTTCGATGGAAACTGGCTGGGCGGGAAGGATTCGAACCTTCGATACCGGCTCCAAAGGCCGGGGCCTTACCGCTTGGCGACCGCCCATCCCCGAACCTCCGCGAAAGAAGTTCACTCGGTCGCGCGAAATATCGACTCAGTCATGATCAAGCGCTTTGGGACTTCCTCCCTCGGCGAGAACCTTTTGATATTCCGCGATGATTTTTTCTTCGATCATCCGCCGCGTCTCGTTGTTGATCGGATGAGCGATGTCCTTATAGGTTCCGTCCTTGCGCTTTTTGCTGGGCATCGAGACAAAATACCCGGTTGCCCCATGAATAATTTTTAGGTCCCGGATCACAAAGCAATGATCGAGGGTAATCGTAACGTAAGCCCTGAGTTTATCTTCATCGACAGGAAAGACCCTAACCTCGGTAACCTGCATAGGGACCCCCAACTTGAGACGAGCCAGTTGCTTCGCTGGCGGTTACTTTAGGCTATTTCGACGTCTAACTCAGCATACGGACTAAAAATGCTTGAACCCCCTCCTCATGCCGCAACTTGTTATAGGCTCTTTGCGCCATTCCCTTCGACTCAAATAGACCGAATACAGATGAGCCGCTACCCGACATTAAACCCCCTAAGGCTCCTGCGCGCAATAGTTTCTCCTTGAGCAAGCGAATTTTAGGATACCTGTCGAGGGTCACGCTTTCTAGGTCATTCACGAGCAGGCCAGCGAGTTTTTCAAAACTCTTTAACGAAGTCGCAATGCTAGTATTTACAATAGGTTTTGTCAACTTTATGCGTAGATTTTGGTAGGCCCAAGCAGTCGAGACCGGAAAGCCGGGATAGATTATGACCAGCCACAAATTCGCCAGCCCGCGTAGCGGCCGCAATCGCTCGCCGATGCCGCGCGCTCGCGCCGGCCGACCGCGAATAAAGAACGGCACATCGGCGCCGAGCGATAGCGCCAATTTTTCCAACCGAGTCTCCGTCAAGTGAAGTTTAAACAGGCGGTTCAAGCCGATCAAAGTCGCCGCCGCGTCCGTACTCCCACCGCCTAGGCCAGCCCCAACCGGGATGCGCTTGTGGATCTGAATGTGAACTGGTTGATCCGCGTCGGCCTGTTGCATCAATATCCGTGCAGCGCCGTAGACAATATTCTTCTCGCCGCTCGGCACCAACGGATGATCGCAATTTACCGTGATCCGCGCGCCGGCGGGATTCGACGTTCTTTTCAATTTGCAGATCTCGATCACATCATAGAGAGAAACCGGAACCATCACCGTGTCGAGCAGATGATAACCGTCCCGGCGCTTGCCGATCACGCGCAAAGATAAATTGATTTTCGCCGGCGCTCGAATCCTCACGCGCCATTAGGTAACATAGGCGTGCCGCATTTGCGAAGGAGCCACTCGTCTGATGTCGCATCCCGATCTTGCAACGCTCATGACTGTCGCCTGGGAAGCGGCGAATAGCACCGGCGAAATCTTGCGCGAAAACTGGCAGGAGCCGAAAACCATCGAATATAAAGGCGCGATCGATTTGGTAACTTCGGTGGATCGGGAGAGTGAACGGAAGATCGTCGCCGTTATCCGGCGTCATTTTCCCGGTCATTCAATCTTGGCAGAAGAAGAAACCGACGTTCAAGGCGCGCAAAACGACTATCGCTGGATTATCGACCCGCTCGATGGCACGACAAACTTTGCCCACAGCTACCCACAGTTTTGCGTCTCCATCGCCGTCGAATACAGCGGCCGAATTATCCTGGGACTGGTTTACGATCCGGTCCGGCGCGAATGCTTCAAAGCGATAATCGGACAAGGCGCGACACTCGATGGTCGCCCGATTCGGACGTCAAGCGCAAACGAACTGGACAAATCCCTGCTCGCCACCGGATTTCCATACGATCATCGCGAGAATGCCGACTTTTATCTTAGATACTTCAAAGCGTTCATGACACGCTGCCAGGGAATCCGCCGCGGCGGCTCCGCAGCGCTCGATCTATGCTATGTTGCGTGCGGCCGGCTCGACGGTTTCTGGGAATCGAAGCTCAAGCCTTGGGACACCGCCGCCGGGGCACTCATCGTTTCGGAAGCCGGCGGCAAGCTCAGCGATTTTTCCGGCAAGCCGTTTACCATCTGGGGCCAAGAGACACTGGCGACGAATAGTGTGATTCATGACGAAAACCACACAAAACTGGACTAAATCGGACAGGTAAAAATCTGCGGATGGTAAGAATATTCAGTAGTTCCAGACGTTACGAAATCGCTTTCCGTCTCTCCGGAACCCTAAGTACAGATTTGATTCCTGTCGGGCGCGCCACGGTTGTAAGCATTTCCATATTTTCCCGTACTCGGATACTCTTGATGCAAATGCGGGATCGTTGTCCAATTTTTCTTCCGCGCCAGCCGCTTGGATTTTCGCGGGCGGTGACGCGCGGCTGTTACGTAATATCTTCACCTCTTTCCCGCTGCGAGGGATATGAAGACTGACGATCTACGTATCGTCAAGACCCGGCCACTGCTCGCTCCGGCCATACTCGCTGAGGAGATCCCTCTCACCGAAACTGCGTCAACGAGAGTATATGAGGCCCGCCGAGCGATCGAGGCGATTCTCGACGGCAAGGATGCGCGGCTCCTCATGGTGGTCGGGCCTTGCTCCGTCCACGACACCAAGGCCGCGCTCGAGTACGCAAGCAAACTCAAGCCGATTGCCGACGCGCTATCCGATTCGCTTCTCGTTGTTATGCGCGTC
>VBKX01000380.1:0-396 GCA_005879435.1 Deltaproteobacteria bacterium | reverse complement strand
TGGTGGTCGGGCCTTGCTCCGTCCACGACACCAAGGCCGCGCTCGAGTACGCAAGCAAACTCAAGCCGATTGCCGACGCGCTATCCGATGCGCTTCTCGTTGTCATGCGCGTCTACTTCGAAAAGCCGCGAACGGTCGTGGGTTGGAAGGGACTCATCAACGATCCGGACCTAGATGAGTCCTACCACATCAACAAGGGCTTGCGCCTGGCTCGGCGATTGCTCGCCGATATTCTGGAGCTGGGGGTTCCCGCCGGGACTGAGTTTCTCGATACGACCTTTGGCCAGTTCTACGCCGACCTCATCAGCTGGGGTGCGATCGGAGCGCGCACCGCGGAGAGCCAAATACACCGAGAGCTGGCGTCGGGTTTGTCCATGCCGGTCGGCATCAAGAACC
>VBKX01000379.1 GCA_005879435.1 Deltaproteobacteria bacterium | reverse complement strand
GCCTATCTGGCGGCTATTCATGCTTACAACGAATTCTTAGCAGAGGAATATTGCGCCGCAAACCGGGAGCGATTACTGGCGATGGGCGTGATTCCGAGCGCTTCTGTCGCTGCGGCGGTAAAAGAGATGGAATATTGCAGGAAAGCAGGGCTAAAGGGAATTGCGCTCAACACTTTTCCCAGCGGAAAACTCTATCCGACGCCGGAAGACGATCGCTTCTGGGCGGCCGCGCTGGACTTGAATATGCCCGTTACGGTCCACGTTGGTTTACAAAGGACCGACGGTCCGCTTTTCAAATACGACAGGGAGCCTGGCGAAGTTGCTTTCGGTGGCGATCCCATCCGGGTGCTGACTCGCTTCGGCGGCAGCAGCGGACTCAACGCCGTGCAGTTGCTGCTGTCCGGCGTGTTCGATCGTTATGATTCCGAGTTTCTAGTTTCGGGTTTCGAGTTGTAAAACGAGTCAAACAATTTACGGAGTCTATCTCATGTCTGCTAAGCATGGTTGATTCTCGGCGGATTCGCATTTAGAAAATTCGCCGAAGCACTGGATGGAGCGCTACTTTGGATTGAAGTCGCTCAAGGAAGAGCCGAGCCGATATTTTCGCAGGCATTTTTACTGGGGATTCATTTACGACCGCATCGGAATGCGTCTGCGCTACGAGATTGGTGTCGACAAGATCATGTGGGGGAACGACTTCCCGCACTCGGCCGGCGATTGGCCGAATTCGCGGCGGGTGATCGACGATATTTGCGCGGGATTGCCAGAAGACGAAAAGAAAAGAATTCTTGGCGGCAACGCGGCCGAGTTTTTCCGACTGACCTAAGCGTAGAAGCGGCCGCCGGACGAATCATGCCGAATTACTTGCATTAATTAACTCTCAGTATATATCCTGATTTTCATCCTTTTGGGCTTTGTGGTTTCGTGTCGACGAAACAAGAAGCCTGTTCCGGCGTATGAACTGTTCCCATTGCCAAACTGAAAATGCCAATGGCGCGAGCTTTTGCGACGAGTGCGGCGCGGCGCTCGACGTCATCTGCGGTCACTGCGGCGAATCGAACCGGCCGAGCGCAAGATTCTGCAAGAAGTGCGGCCAACGCTTCGGCGTCCCAGCGTCGGAGAAGTCCGCAGGAACATCTTCAGGAAAACCCGTCGTCCCGAAATATTTAGCGGAAAAAATTCTGGCGTCGCGAAGGTTCATCGAAGGCGAGCGAAAACAAGTCACCGTCTTGTTCGCCGACATCCGCGGCTCCACCAGCGTGATCGAAAAGCTCGATCCCGATGATGAATGCCGTGCACCGCTACGAGGGCACGGTTAACCAAGTTCTCGGCGACGGCGTCATGGCTCTATTCGGCGCGCCGCTGACTCATGAAGACCACGCGCTGCGCGCCTGCTACGCCGCGCTCGCAATGCAGGAAGCGATGCGCCGCTATACGGAATCGCTCGACGGTCAGGGCGCCTTGAGGATCGGCATTGGCTTGAACTCCGGCGAAGTCGTCGTGCGGTCGATCACCAACGATCTCAATATCGATTATGCCGCGCTGGGGCAGACGACCCACTTGGCGGCGCGTATGGAATCGCTGGCCGGCGCGGGGTCGATCTTGCTGACCGCCGAGACCCTGCGCGAGGTCGAAGGATTCGTCGAGGTGCGTTCGCTCGGCGCGCAAGCATTGAAAGGATTTTCCAATGCGGTGCAGGCGTTCGAGCTGCTCGGCGCGACTACGGCGAAGAACCGTTTGCAGGCTCAGGCATCGCGTGGGCTCTCCACCTTTGTCGGCCGACAGGGGGAAATCGACGCGTTCCGGCGCTGCACGGCTGAAGCCGATTCCAGGAGCGGGCGAATCCTTGCGCTGGTCGGCGAAGCCGGCATGGGAAAGTCCCGGCTCTTTCGGGAGTACATCGAAAATCACCTGCCGTCCGGCTGGCAGATCATGCAAGCGTTCTCGGTTTCGTACGGCAAGGCGTCGCCGTACTTTCCGGTGGTCGACTTGTTGCGGCGCTATTTTGCCGTCGGCCCCGGTGAAGACGCCCGCAGCGTTAGGACGAAAGTCGTGGCGCGAGTCTTGGAGCTCGATCCAACCCTGGGCGACACGGTGCCGCCGCTCTTAGCGCTGTTGGACGCTCTGCCGTTGTCGCCGGCAAACGATCTGACCGAAACTTCTCTGCATGACCAGCCGGCGATTCTCGAAGCGATGGTAAA
>VBKX01000384.1:8731-19053 GCA_005879435.1 Deltaproteobacteria bacterium | reverse complement strand
GTCACCCACAGCATTGACGAAGCGATCGTTTTAGGCGATCGCATCGTCGTCATGTCATGCCGGCCCGGCCGGATTCGAGAGATTTTTCCTGTCGATATCCCGCGGCCGCGAAAAATTCTTACGGTCAGATCTCATCCGCGCTACATCGAGCTTAGAAACGCCATCTGGGAAATGCTCAAATCGGAACAAGAGCAAAGCCCCACAGGAGAAATCGAACATGAGTCGGCGCGCTAAAGTTCGATTGCTCTCACTTCTCATAGTCTTGGCGTTGTGGGAATTCTACGGGCGGCGGGTGAATCCGATCCTGTTTACTTATCCGCTCGCGATCGCGCGCGCCTTCATTGCTCTTGTCCTGTCAGGTGAACTGCAAAGTTACATGAAAGACAGCCTATTGGTTTTGCTCTACGCCTCGATTCTGTCGGTGATCGTCGGCGTTTTTTTTGGCGTCGTAATGGGGCGCTATTCCCTGGTGGAATGGGCCGCCGATATTTATATCAATGCGCTTTACTCGATGCCGATGGTGGCCATGGTGCCGCTGATTGTGCTTTGGTTTGGCTTTAGGGTTCCGGCAAAAGTCATTATAGTTTTTCTCTTCATGGTCTTCCCGATTCTGATTAACACCTATCAAGGCGTCAAAGATGTCGATCGCAATCTACAGGAAGTCGCCCGCTCGTTTTGCTCCAGCGAAGCGCAGCTCTGGCGCCATTTGATCATTCCATCGGCTCTGCCGTTTATCGTCGTCGGCATTCGGCTGGCGATCGGCCGTGGGCTGGTGGGAATGATTGTCGCTGAATTCTATACCTCGGTCACCGGTCTGGGTTACATGATTGTCCGCTATGCGAACGCCTTTGAGACCGACAAGCTCTTTGTCCCGATCGTGGTGGTTATGATATTAGGAGTTGGGCTCATGTGGTTCGCCAAATGGATCGAGGGACGCATTGCGCCGTGGAGAAATTTTGACGACCGGGAATAGGGGAAAGGGAGCGTTTATGAAAAAAGCTTTGCTCATACTGCTGCTGGTAACGACATCGATTTGGCATACGCCGGGCGATGCGCAGACCAAACGAAAAGTTGTCTTTGGCGTGCCGGTCACGCCGCCCAATGTGGTTCATATTCCGCCGTACGTCGCCAAGGAGCTGGGCTTCTTCACCGAGAATAATATCGAGGTGGAATTTGTTACCTTCGAAGGCGGCACACAGACTCTGCGCGGCAGTGTCGCCGGTGGCCTCGATATCACCGGCACGAGCTCCGATCCGGCGATCATCGCCGCCGCCAAAGGCGCCGGCACCAAAGTGCTCGGCAGCTATTCGCACCGGCTATCTCAGTCGATGCTGGTGCAGGGCGACATCAAAAGCTGCAAGGATCTCAAAGACCGGAAAATCGGCATTCAGGAAGTCGGCGCATTCAACGAAGTCATGAGCCGCGCGGTGCTGGCGACTTGCGGACTCACGCAGAAGGATGTTCAATACATTCCGGTGAGCACCAAAGGCCGCGTGCCGGGACTGCTGACCAATCAGATCGACACAGCGATTCTCCACGTCGATCAAGCCATCGTGGCAAAAAAGAAAAAACCCGAGCTTAACATTCTGGTCAATCTCTGGGAGCCGCTGCCCAAGTGGCTCTATGCCGCATACATCGCGCCGGAAAAGGAGATCGCCAACAACCGCCAACTTTACATCGACATCATCGCCGCGCTCATCAAGGCGAACCGTTACATTTACAACAACAAAGCGAGGGTCGTCGAGATCGCCACGAAATACACTCAGCAAGACTCGGACGCAGTAGCACAGACGTACGACATCTTGGCGAATGCTGGCGCCTGGCCAGTGAACGACGGCCTACCGAAGGATATGGTCGAATGGACGATCAACAAACAAGTCGAGTTAGGCACGATCAAAAACGAGGACAAACCGAGCTATGAAAAACTGATCGACGTGTCGATCGTTCAAGCGGCGTTAACCAAAGCCGGCGGCCGCCTGAAAGGCGACAAGCGTTGGGATTAGTTTCATAGCGCGACATTCCGATCCGCGCTGCCCGAGGGCAAGAACCGTTTCTTGCCCTCTGTTTTATGGCTAAAGGCGACCGAGACAAAGCAATCGACGCCTCGGGGATAGAGACCGAATCTCCCTTTGGCCAAGCCGTAGTTATCCCGCCTCAAGATTCCCTCGACCTCCATCCGTTTCAGCCCCGCGATATCGCCAGCGTCGTCGAAGAATATATCGACCAATGCCTACAAGCCGGTTACCGCGAAATCCGCTTGATCCATGGCAAAGGCATCGGCGTTCAGCGTGGAATTGTTCGTTCGATCCTGAGCAAGCATCCAGCGGTACTAACATTTAGAGACGCGCCGGCGGAAGCCGGCGGCTGGGGCGCAACGATTGTCGATTTGAAGCCCGATCCTTTGAAGCCGCGTTGAGTTTGACGGCGGGGAAGCGCGTCGGATAGTCTGTGTTTAAGACTTATCCCCACACCCACCAAAGGGAGGCCGCTCATGAAAACACGTTTGTTGTGTGCCCTCGTGACCTTGCTTCTCAGCTCGAAGCTGTCCGCCGCGCCGATCGAATTGGGCGCTTCCGTTCAATTAACCGGCCAATTCGCCAACACGGGTCGATACTATGGCGATGCCTACCAATTCGCCGTCGACAAAATCAACGCGGCCGGCGGCGTGAAAGTCGGCAATAGCCGCGAAAAACTCAGTTTGAAGATCCTCGACAGCCAGTCGGACGTAAATCTCAGCGTGCGCCAATACGTCCAGCTCGTATCCCAGGACAAAATCAATTTCTTGCTCGGGCCCTTCGCCAGCGATTTCGCCCTGGCGGATTCGGCCATATCGGAAAAATACAACGTGCCAATGATTCAGGGCGGCGGCGCCTCCGACCAGATCTTCAGCCGCGGTTACAAATTTATTTTCGGCACATTGCCGCCGGCGACCGACTATTTCCAAAGTACCATTGACCTGATGAGTCAGCTGAAACCGGCACCGACGACGGTGGCGCTGCTCTACGCCGACGACGCTTTCGACGTTTCTGTCGCTGAAGGCACCCGCAAGGCCGTGGGCAAGACACCGGTCAAGACCGTGCTCGATCAACGCTACAGCTCGAAGGCCTCCGATTTCAATTCCATGCTGTCGTTGATCAAGAATCAGAACGTCGACGCGATCCTGGTCGCGGGACATGAAACCGAGATTTTGAATTTTATCCGGCAAGCGAAATCCCTCAACGTCAATCCCAAGATGTATTCATTTACGGTAGGCGTGCCGAGCGCGGATTTCCGCGCCGCCCTGGGGTCGGACGCCAACTATGCTTTCGGGATGACCTCCTGGGTGCCCTCGCCGGCGCTCAAAGATGAGTACTTCGTGAACGCCGAGCAGTTCGCCAATGAATATAAAAAGCGCTTCGGCTACGAACCGGATTATCACGCCGCCTCCGCGGTCGCCGACGTCGAAGCCTTCGTCAAGGCCATCGAATCTGCCAATAGTCTCGATCCGGTCAAGGTTCGCGATGCCATTGCGAAACTCGACTTCGATAGCCTGTACGGCCGCATCCGTTTCAACACGGCGGGGCAGATCAACTTGCCGCAGACGGTGGTGCAGATTCAAAAAGGAAAATTGGTGGCGATCTACGGTCCCAAAGGACTTCTCGAAAAGCCGCTTTACCCGATGCCCGACTGGGGTAAGCGCTAGGTGCAACTGCTCTGGCAAATCCTCGTTAACGGCGTTCTTCTCGGCGGGCTCTATGCCCTGATGGCGTTGGGACTGGTGCTTGTCTGGGGCGTGCTCAATATCGTCAACCTAGCCCACGGCGCCCTGATCATGCTCGGCGCCTATGTCTGCTATTATTTTTTTACCGGCCTCGGCTGGGATCCGTTTGCCGCCTTGCCGGTAGCGATGTCGCTACTGTTTTGCCTCGGATATCTGATCCAACGCTGGGTGCTCAATCTGGTGATCCGGGCGCCGATGTTCAATTCCTTGCTGGTCACTTTCGGCCTCGAAGTCGTCATCACCTATCTCGCCCAGCTTCTCTTCAGCGCTGACTTTCGCACCGTCAATCCGAGTTATGCTGGCGCGAATTTTAGCTTCTTTGGCGCCACCGTGCCCTGGGTGCGGGTCTTGGCCTTCGGTGTTGCGCTGGCGCTGACCTTTGCGCTTTGGCTGTTTCTCGACCATACCCGGATCGGCAGAGCGATCCGCGCCACCGCTCAGAATCTGGTCGCGGCGCGGCTCTATGGTGTCAATCCGCGCCAGCTCTATGCGTTGACTTTTGGCATCGGCGCCGCCCTCGCCGGCGCCGCCGGTGCGCTCTACGGTGTCGTGTCGCAAATCAATCCGTACATCGGCGCGGGCCTCACCGGCAAATCCTTTGCGATTGCCATCATCGGCGGTCTGGAAAAATCTCTCTACGTGCTCGTCGGCGGCCTATTTCTCGGCGTCGTGGAAGCATTGACCGCGCTTTATATCGGTCCGACTTACACCGATGTCGTCAGTTTCGGCATTTTGGTGCTCGTGCTGATCGTCCGACCGACCGGCCTTTTGGGCAGGACCGCGTGAAACCGGCGCTCAAATTCATTTTCGCCGCGCTCGTGGTCGGCGGCTTTGCCACCGTGCCATCGTGGGGCTCCGCGGTGCTGGTGCAATTCGGCATCAACGCTTTGATTCTCGCCACCCTGGCGCAGAGTTGGAACATCATCGGCGGCTATACCGGCTACCCCTCCTTCGGCAATTCGGTTTTTTATGGCTTGGGGGGTTACGGCGTGGCGATTGCGCTGGTGCAATATCAGTTGCCTTCCGCGGTTGGTTTAATTTTGGGCGTCGTCCTTGCCGTGCTGTTTGCGTTCCTCCTGGGTTTGCCGGTGCTGAGATTACGCGGTCACTACTTTGCCATCGCCACGCTCGGGCTGACGGAAGTGATGACCGCGATCGTTTCCAATCTCGATATCGCCGGGCGCAATGTCGGTCTCATATTGCCGCTGGCAAAAGGGGATACGCTGTTTTTGGAGCTGTCTTTGGCGCTGCTGGTCGTCACGACGCTGGCGGTCGCTTGGATCTCGCGTAGCCGCTTCGGTTTCGGACTCATCGCGATCCGCGAAAATGAAGTGGCGGCGGCAGTGATGGGCGTCAACACGACCTTGTATAAGATTCTGGCCTTCGCGCTGTGCGCAGTTTTCTCCGCGCTTGCCGGAGGCATTCATGCCTATTGGATTACCTATCTCGATCCCGGCAGCGCCTTCGATGTTTCTCTCAACGTGCGGATGATCATCATGGCGGTTTTCGGCGGACCCGGCACGATCTTCGGGCCGGCCCTCGGCGCCTTCGCGCTGGCGGCGATTTCGGAAATACTCGCGAGCAAGATAACCAGTCTTGCCAGCATATTTTTCGGCGTGGTGATCGTCGTCGCGATCATATTCATGCCCCGCGGGGTTGCCGATTTGGCGCAAAACTTCCGCCGTTTCGGCTGGCGTTACTTTCAGGAAAACATCAAGGCGCATCGGGTGTGAGATGGATAACATCTTGGAAGTTCGAAATCTCACCAAGCGCTTTCACGGCCTGCTGGCCATCGACCGGGTCACCTTTGCCCTCGAACGCAACCAGATTCTCGGTCTCATCGGACCCAACGGCGCGGGGAAAACCACCTTGGTCAGTCTTGTCAGCGGCACGCTCCAGCCGACCGAAGGTTCGGTTCTATTCGAAGGAAAACCTATCCACCGACTGGCCGGGTTTCGCCGCGCCCTGCTCGGCATCGCACGCACGTTTCAAGTCATGCGGCCGTTTCCCGGCTTGACCGTGCTCGATAACGTAGCGGTAGGCGCGCTCTTCGGCGCCGCGGGAAGCACTCGTCAATTGGCCGCAGCGCGGGAGGACGCCAACCGCTGGCTTCACTTCGTCGGCCTCGATCATCGCGTCCGCCAGCGCGCGGATGCCTTGGGCGGGCCGGACCGAAAGAGACTGGAGCTCGCCAAGGCGCTGGCCATGCGGCCCAAGTTGCTGTTGCTCGACGAAGTCATGGCCGGACTCAACCCCGTCGAGATCGAAGAAGTCATCACGGTGATCAAAAAAGTTCGCGACCAGGGAATCAGCATTGTGGTGATCGAGCATGTGATGAAAGCGATTCAAAGCCTTTCCGACCGCCTGCTGGTTTTACATCACGGCGAAAAGATCGCCGAAGGCAAACCCCAGGAGGTACTGCGCAACGATCAGGTCATAGCCGCCTATCTCGGAAGCAAACGGCGATGAGCGATCCTCTATTAAAAGTCGCAGGATTGAGCGCGGGTTATGGCGACATGGCGGTGCTGCGCGACATCAAGCTGGAGATTGCTCGGGGCGAGATCGTCGCCTTGGTCGGCAGCAACGGCGCAGGCAAGACGACGTTGCTGCGGGCTCTCTCGCGGCTGATTCCGAGCACCGGGCAGATCAATTTTACCGGCCGGGCGCTGGACGAGCTCACGCCCGACGAAGTGTTCGCCTTGCGCCTGGTCCAGGTTCCGGAAGGGCGCCAGCTATTCGATCAAATGTCGGTGGAGGAAAATCTCTTGATGGGAGGCTATCGTCGCCCGGACAGCGCGGCCGTGGCCGCCGATCTGCAACGAGCCTATGAACTATTTCCCAGGCTGAAGGAACGGCGCCGTCAACTGGCCGGCAGCTTGTCCGGCGGCGAGCAGCAGATGTGCGCCATCGCGCGCGGCTTGATGGCCGCCCCCGAGCTTCTTATGGTGGACGAAATGAGCTTGGGCCTCGCCCCGGTCATCGTCGATCTCCTGCTCGATACGCTTGTGGCAATCCGCAAAGAAGGCGTCACCGTGCTCCTCGTCGAGCAGGATGTCTTCTCCGCCTTTTACGTTGCCGACCGCGGCTACGTCATGGAGAGCGGCTCCATCGTGCGCGTCGGTCCTGCCAAGGAGCTTGCGGAAGATCCGGAAGTGAAGCGCGCCTACCTGGGAATCTGATCCTGGACACTCACCGAAAGCGTCCGTGTCGCCCGTCCGCTCAGGCGGAAAAATCATCGCCCCGCGGATTCTTGCGGAGCGAACGGATCTTCGCCCTTTGCTCTCATCAGGAAATAGAGCGTGATCGCGACGCCGACAGTAATGAAACTATCGGCGAGGTTGAATGCCGGCCAGTGGTAGTTCGACCAGTAGAAATCCAAAAAATCTATGACTTCGCCATACAGAATCCGATCGATGAGGTTACCAATGGCGCCGCCGAGAATGAACGCGAGGGCGGTAATCAGTCCGGTCTCCTTTTCGTGCAGCCGCTTTAACATGACGACGATGACGCCGATGGCGATGACCGAAACTAGAACAAGAAACGGCAAACGAAAGGCTTCATGACTGCCGGCAAAGATCCCGAACGCAGCACCGGTATTGCGCACGTATGTGAGACTGAACAACCCGTCGATGATCGGAATTGAATCATGCAAGGACATCGTACGGTCGACGATCGCCTTGGTCAGCTGATCGAGAAATAAGATGACGATCAACCAGCCGGCAACGATCTTGACTTTTCGGCTCAAGCCCCGGCTCCGGCTCGCAGCACCTTGGCGCAGCGTGCGCAAACCGATGGGTGTGTAGGATCCTTGCCGACTTCGGTGTCGTACTTCCAGCAGCGCTCGCACTTGGCGCCGTCCGCTTTGTTCACCATAATCCGGCAATTGAGCAGGTTGGTATCGTACCCAGAAACTTCCACGGCGCTGCCAGAAGCATGTGCGACAGTCGCCTGGGAAACGATTAACAAATCCTGCAACCGGACCTGATCGCTTTCCACGAGTTGCCTCAAAATCGAGCTTTGGTCCCCATTGCGCGGCTCGAACATCACCTTTGCGTCGAGAGAATGGCCGATGATCCCCGCGTTCCGCGCCTGTTCCAACGCCTTGAGTACCTCACTGCGTTCTTTGAAGATGCGATCCCATTTGTCCGCAAGTCCCTGATCAACCAAGCTGGTATCCGGCGTGGGAATCTGCGATAAAAAAACGCTCCCCGGCCGCTGTTTCTTGTCCGGTAGATAGTTCCAAATCTCCTCCGCGGTAAAAGACAAGATCGGCGCCATCAAGTGAACTAACACATCGAGAATCCGAGCCAGTGTCGTTTGCGCCGCGCGGCGGGTTTTCGACTTTGTTCCTTCGCAATAAAGTCGGTCTTTGACGATATCGAGATACTGCGCGCTCAAATCGACGCTGCAAAAATTGTTAAGCGTGTGGTAGACGACGTGAAATTCGCAATCATCGTAGGCTTCGCGGCAGCGGCTCAGCACATCTTGCGTCCGCTGGAGAATCCAACGATCCATCTCATCGAGTTCCGCCGCTTTGACAACGTCCTTTTTAGGATCAAAATCGTAGAGATTGCTGATCAAGAAACGCGCCGTGTTCCTCAGCCTCCGATAGGCTTCGATCAAACGATTGAGAATCTCATCCGAGATGCGCACGTCTTCGCGAAAATCTTCGGCTGCCACCCAGAGGCGGAGAATTTCCGCGCCGGATTTCTTCATAATTTCCTGCGGCGCGATGACGTTACCTAGCGACTTCGACATCTTTCGCCCCTTGCCGTCGAGTGTAAAACCGTGCGTCAACACGCTCCCGTAGGGCGCGCGCCCGCGGGTCGCCAGTGAAGTCAACAATGACGTATGAAACCAGCCGCGGTGCTGGTCGCTTCCTTCCAGGTAAAGATCAGCGCGCCCGCCTAATCGCGGATCCCGCTCGACGACTGCGGCGTGGCTGACGCCGGAGTCGAACCACACGTCGAGAATATCCTCCTCGCGGGTAAAATCCCTGCCGCCGCAATCCGGGCAGGTTACACTCGCCGGGATCAATTCGTTGACGGGCCGGAGAAACCAAGCATCTGATCCTTCTCTTTCAAAAATCTCGGCGACGTGATTGCAAAGTTCTTGCGTCAACACAGCGCGGTTGCAGCTCCCGCAGTAAACCGCGGGAATCGGCACGCCCCATGAACGCTGGCGCGAGACACACCAATCCGGCCGGCTTTCGAGCATGCCCCGAATCCGATCTTTTCCCCAAGGCGGAATCCAGCGCACCTGTTCGATCGCGTCGAGCGCATCTTGGCGCAAACCCTTTTTGTCCATCGAGATGAACCACTGCTCGGTAGCCCGAAAGATCACTGGCTTTTTGCAGCGCCAGCAATGGGGATAACTGTGCGACAACTTTTCTTCTTTGAGCAGGGCGCCACGCTCGGCTAATTTCTGGATGATGCGTGCATCGGCCTTGAACACCGACTCGCCCTTAAGATCGCCGGCTTCCGCGGTAAATTTTCCTTCGGCATCCACCGGCGCCATAACCGGCAATCCGTAGCGCATTCCCACTTCGTAGTCTTCTTGACCATGGCCGGGAGCGATATGGACCGCGCCGGTGCCTTGATCCTGGGTGACGAACTCGCCGAGAATGATTTGTGAATCGCGATCTATCCATGGATGACGGCAAACGATACCTTCGAGATCGGTGCCGGGCCACGCGCCGTCTAAAATCTGATATTCTTCAGGCGCAATACCGCAAACCATCATCACGCTGGGAATGAGCTCCTGATTAATGATGAGTTGACCCTTTGCAGTTTTAACGAGCCGGTACATGAACTTTGGGTGGACCGCGATCGCTTGATTTGCCGGCAACGTCCAAGGCGTCGTCGTCCAGATCACAAAAAAAGTTCCGTTGACGGGATCGATCGGAAATAATCCTTTAGAATTCGTCACGGCAAATTTTACATAGATCGATGGCGCGATGTGGTCCTCATACTCGACTTCGGCCTCTGCGAGCGCAGTCACGCAGGACGCACACCAGTAGACCGGCTTCTTTTGCCGATAGAGAGCCCCTGACTCGACAATCTTGCCGAGCTCTCGGACTTCTTGGGCTTCGTAAGCCGGGTCCAGGGTTCGATAGGGCCGCTCCCAATCGCCGAGTACGCCGAGTCGCTTGAATTCATCGCGCTGAATCGAGATGTATTTTTCTGCGTACTCCTTACAGAGGCGACGAATCTCGGCCTTGCTCATCGCTAACTTTTTTGCTCTGCCGATATTCTTCTCAACCTGCAGCTCGATGGGCAAGCCGTGGCAGTCCCAGCCGGGAACGTACGGCGCAGCGTTCCCGGTCATCGCTTTGTATTTAACGATTATATCTTTGAGAATTTTGTTCAGCGCATGGCCAATGTGAATATTACCATTCGCATAGGGCGGTCCATCATGGAGAATGAACTTAGGATTCCCGTGATTGATCTCCAGAGCCTGGAAATAGGTTTCGTCGCGCTGCCATTTTTCGACTTGCTTGGGCTCGTTCTGGGGTAGATTCGCCCGCATCGGAAAATCAGTTTTTGGCAGATTTAACGTATCT
>VBKX01000384.1:0-8724 GCA_005879435.1 Deltaproteobacteria bacterium | reverse complement strand
TCTTTATATTCCATGGCAGTTGAATCCTAGGAGGAGAAAGGTTGGGCAACCCGACGTCGACTATCTATGATTATTTACGCCGCGCACCATTCGAGAAGCGAACATATCTGCCTTGTTTTCGGCATCGGCCCAAAAAACGTAATGACCCATTTCGTGATACACGGTGTTGATCCAGCGTCGTTCTGAATTGTACTTGCGGCCCTTCTTCCAGTTTTCCGGATGGACCAAATAAATTTGGCCGTTTTCGTAAGTCTTACCGGCAGTCCTGCCCCAATCGATATACTCGAACCATTCAACTTGAGGATTTTTTAAGTGATAAAAACGGCATAACAACGCGATCGCTCTTTTGAAATCGCTTGCCTTGTATTCGTGAAAAAATCCCGAAAGCAGGCGATCCACTAGGCGCCGTTCTCTGATCGGCGGCAAGATCATTCTCATAGTGTAAATCCGAATCCACTTGGTTCAATTTTATTACCATACAACCACCTCAATAGAAACAGCAGAGGCTTGCAACTGCATTAGTGGAACGCGTCTAAGCCATTGTAATTGAAGCAATTTTTAGATTTAGCTTCGTTGCCCGCCTAACCCTCGCGGTGGTACCGTTTCTCTTGCGATGGTCGGAAAAGTATCGTAGATTGGCTCACTTCGGAACACCCAACGGGCATCTAATTTTGTCAATTGTCTGAATTTTTAATGACCGCTTGGCTTACGGGGAGAGTCGCATCACTAAGCACCCAGTGCGGTTTTACGATTGGTTGTGTGGCGGTTAGGGTTTTGCCACGCCGCTGGCTGTTTGGTTTGGCGGACCTCTTGGCGAACGTCGGATTCAGTTTGTTCAGAGGCTTTCGCTCTCGATCGACCAACAATATCGCGATGGCATTAGGCAACCAATTGAACGCCGCTGCGATGGCAAACACGGTGCGCCGGTCGCTGCGCAACTTTTTCCGCGATTGTGTTGAAATCGGCGTCACTCTGGAATCGTCAGACGACGAATTACAGGCGCAGGTTCCGATTGTCGGAAGGGAGCATCTCGACGCCGCGCTAAATAAGGGTAAGGGCGTCATTGTTCTGAGCGCTCATTTAGGAAACTTTTTTATTCTCGGAACGCGCTTGGCCGTCGAAGGATACCCCAATTATGTCTTGGTCAATCAACCGAGGGACGGTCGTTTCGCCGAGCTCATGGACAAATATCGATTGAAGGTAAAACAGCAAACTATTCACGCACGCCCGCGCTGTGAAGCCCTAAGAAAGCTCAACGAAGTGTTACGCGACAATGGAATCGCCACGATCATTGCCGACGAATATCGACAGAGTAGCGGTGTCCGAGTTCCTCTGTTTGGTCGGATGGTGATTGCCCGGCGGGGTCCGGCGACCCTGGCGCTTAGAACCGGCGCTGCAGTGGTTCCAGCCTGTGTCGTTCGGCAACCAGACGATACGCTTCGATTGATTATTGAACGTGAGCTGGAGCTCGATCGAACGGGTAAAACTATGGCGGACGTTAAAGAGAATACGATACGGATAACCCAGTGGCTCGAGCGGACGGTCCGCAAATATCCCGATCAGTGGAACTGGATGAATATTCGCTGGTGGGCAAATTCGTTTGACCCGCCGATTGCGAAAGGCCAACAAGTGCAACGTGCATCATAACGACAAGCTGGAAAGGGGATTGTGGTGAAAAGCAGCAAAAAAGATCTCGACGAACTGAAGAAGAAGGTTGCGCTCGGCAACCGCATTATGTTTTACCAAGGGCTCGCCGATTATCACGGCCATGTGAGCGCGCGTATTCCAGGCACGAAGAAGTTTTTTATCAAGCCCGTTTTGGCGCCTCTCGGTGAAATCGCTCCGAAGCACATTATCGAAGTCGATATCGACGAGTACATGGAGGTCTGCGAGCAGAACTACGCCAAAGCCGGAAACAAACGGGCCGTGACCAAAATAAAGAATCCGCCGCGCGGGGACGTGAATTCGGTGGTGCACACCCATCAAACCATCGCGACGGCATTTTCAGTTGCAGGCACGCCGATCTTGCCGATCTACAATCAAGCCGCAGTTTTTGCGCCGGAGACTCCTATTTTCCCAAGTCCGCGGCTCATTTACACGGTGCAAGACGGTAAGGAAATATGCCAGACGTTAGGCGACCGCGCTGCGATGCTGCTCAAGGGTCATGGCATTGTTGTGTGTGGCGATAGCTTGGAATATGCTACCGTTCACGCAATCTATTTGGAGCGCACGGCGTATATGCAGTTCATCGCAAGCTGCGTCGGCAAGCCGTCGATCATGCCGCAGTCGGAAATCGATTATATGAAAGAAAACATGATGTTCCGTTCCTATGACGCCTTTGCGTATTTCAAGTCGCTACTGCCCAAGAACGCGCAGCTGTAGGAACGAATCACGGATATTTAAACTTTTGAAGGAGAGACTGATGGCTAAGCGAGAAGAAAAGGTGAACGAATCGACGAACAGTGGACCGATTCAGGATCTGCGCGAATGGCTCCGGCGCGTGGAGGCGTTGGGGGATCTGGTTCAAGTCAAAGAAGCGGTGAGCTGCGATGAAGAAATGAGCGCCATCGGTTATCTTGTCGCCAAGCAGAAACCATCGCCGGCGATACTCTTCGACAATATCAAAGGTTACGAGAAAAGCCCGTTCAAAGCTCGTTCGCTGTGGAATATTCTTGGACCGAGCATCCCGCGGATCGCGCTGACTTTGGAAGAATCCCCGGACACCCAGACCGTGGAGCTGATCCGCCGGGTTAAGGACAAACTCAAAAATCGCACTGCGCCGCGTGAAGTAGCGCCATCACAAGCGGGATTTTACGAGAATACTCTCACGGGCGATCAGATCGATTTGACGCAACTGCCGATCCCCAAGCACTGGCCATTGGATGGTGGACGTTATGCTGGCACCGCTGATTGTGTCATTACCCGCGACCCCGATAGCGGTTATCTCAACGTCGGCACCTATCGCATGATGCTTCAAGGCAAAAGGGAAACCGGGCTTTACCTGTCGCCAGGAAAAGACGCGCGCCTGCATATCACTCGTTCGTGGCAGCAGGGTAAGGCCGTCGAAGTCGCAGCCGCCTGGGGTATCGATCCACTGTTTATGGTAGTCGGCTCGCAGACTTTTCCGAAAAACGTTTCTGAGTATGAATTTCTCGGCGGCATCAAGGGCGAGCCGATCCCGGTCGTCAAGGGTAAGACAACGAATCTTCTGCTGCCCGCCAATGCGGAATTTATGATCGAAGGCATCATCAAGCCGAATTCGGTAAAGAGCGAAGGCCCCTTCGGCGAATTCCCCGGTTACTACGGCAGACCCGAGGCCGGTTGCCCGTTGGTCGAGGTGACAGCGGTGCATTATCGCAATAACCCGATCCTGACAAATGCACTCATGGCCGATTACCCATCGAACGAACAGAGCGGTTTCTTTTCGATTATCCGCTCCGCACGTATCTGGGATGACTTGGACAAACTCGGCATCCCCGGAATCCAGGGAGTCTATGCGCATCCCGCCGGCGCGGGCGGTTTCGGCATGACGGTGATTGCCCTTGAGCAACGCTATGCGGGTCATGCCGCGCAAGCTTTGGCGCTGGCGGCGCAGGTGCCTGGCGGGGCTTACTATACCAAGTGGATTATCGCCGTTGACGAAGACATAGATCCGACCGACATGGATCAAGTGATTTGGGCAATGAGCAGCCGCTGTAATCCGATAGACGATATCGATGTATTGCGCAACACCTGGAGCACTTGGCTCGATCCCACGCAGAATCCGCCTGAGAAAAGGCCATACGGCTCCAAGGCGTTGATCAACGCGTGCAAAGAGCACCGTCACTTGCCGGTGTTCTCGAAGCGCACCGCTTTGCGCAAAGAAATTTACGACAAGGTTGCCGGTGAATGGAAAAAACTCGGCCTACCGGGTCAAATTCCAACGGTGCGGGCTTTCGAGGAAGAAAAGAAAGTCCTGTATCACGAAGTCGGCGGTTTTGAACCGGGGAAACAACCCGGCGAAGGAGACAAGAAGTAGTCTATATCCACGGTAGCGATCAAAAATTGATCGTTACCGTGACCGTATTGCTGTAAGGTCCTGACGACGTCCCTTGCCCAGCGGGAATACGCCCGAAAAGCGGCACGCTGGTGTTTTGATTATTGGGCGGGTTCGACACAAAAAACGTCTGTGTCCCGCTCGTGCCGTCTCCCCAGATAATAGTTTCTCGCCGCATCCAAATAGAGATTATAATTCAACATATTTGTGCCGTTGAGCATGCGTCGCTGGTTGAACGTGGGCGCGCCGCCTTTGTCCAACGAGATCGAAACGTTATGATCATTGTTGCTGCAGCGAAATATGACCTGACCCAAGCTGTCCAAAGGCGTTGAACTGAAGATGTCGTAACTGCCAAAAACTATCGTCGTAGACGTTAGGCTGCAGGCGCCTTGGGCAGAGAAGGGAGTTGCTAAAACGAATATGGTGACTGCAATAATCCGAGAGTGCCAGGGCATAAGAAAATTGTCACTCTAGTGCAGTTGACATTTTAACCTTCCGAGTTTGATTTCTAACGCGTCGACATCAGGTACATCGACAACGAGATTGCAGGCTTGTTCCCTGTACTGCACCGTCGCTGCGTAGCGACCCGCCGGTAAGTTTTCCAGATAGAATTCGCCCTGTTTTCCGATCGGTGAATCAAACTGTTTGCCGTTTGCACTTACAGTAAGCTGACCATAGGCAGGGATCGCGACGGCGCCAGAATCGTCCAGAACGATCTTTCCCACGATCATCTGGACCCTCTGTACCGGAAACGTCACCACCGCGCCGCCACGAAAAGGTGTCGCAACAACTTTCTCGGTTGCGGCAACCGTGTAGTTTAGCGGAATGTCCTTATCAGAGATGCCGAGCTTGTTGCCATAATAGGGGAGCAAATTCGGTACAAACAAATTTCCCCTCGTGTTCGAAGATCCCACTTCTTGGTTGCTCGAAAAGCCTCGAACTCCCCGGACGCCGGGAACTTGGATCAAAGCGAAGCTGTCTTGAACCGGCCGGGTTACAAAGAAATCTCCGCCGATGACCGCCAAGCCGCCAGCCGTGCTTAGAAGTGTGGAATTCTGGCCGTTGAGCCTCGTGTAATTCGCTTCATAGCGGCCGTAGGGACCTTGGTATTGCACCAAGCTATCTACTGTCGGACTTGGACTTCCCTCCATGTTGCTGTTGGCTTGAAGCCGATAACCAAATCCAGATCCGACGGGCAAAGATTTCTGCAGTGTTAGGGCGCCGCTGCTGGTGCCTTCGAAATTTTGAAATGACAACGTGCCCGTGGTTTCCCCGAAAAGAAAAGTCAGGCCGGTGAAGACATCGCCGCTATTTCGGCTTTTTTGCTTAGATAATCCCGCGTTTACGAAAAGGCTGATTTGATTCGTCAATCTTGCTGTGGTGGCGACTGAGAATCGGTGGCTCTGTTGGTCGATTTGCGAATTCTCGTGAGTGTACCGCAACGAAACACCAATTCCATATATGATTGGAAAGCCTACTAGCGTGTTAAACTGAAGCCAGGAGCGCTTGTCCAAAAATGACAAGCTCGTCGTCGTGTAATGGGGACTCATCAAGCGCGCCGACGCGCCAAAATTGAGATTTTGACCGAGGTAACTGAAACCAACAAATGCCGCCCCACCCGGCGTTCCTTCGCCGGCGCTCGCCGCAGTAGCGAGTTCCATTTCCCCGAGGGGCAATCTAAATGAAAAACTGGTGCCGCCGCTCACCACGCTGGACGAGCCTTCTAGGCGGAGTGCTGCCGTGAGTGAATCGGTGATACCCAGGCGATGACGCGCCAAAAATACCAGAGGGCCGTAGTCCCAACTATCGGTTGCCAGATTGTTTCGTCGGATGCCGAAATTGTAACTGAATTCGTGCAACCCCTCCTTGAGCAATCCAGACGTAAAATAGTATTGCGAGCCGATCTCCTGCTCGCGTCCAAATGCATCTCGTAGAACCAATCTCGTATCAGCGACGCCGGCCGGTACCGGCAGATCCTTCAGCTCAAATTGTCCCGGCGGCACGGGCACTCGACGCAAGAGTTGGCCATTGACATAAACATCCACGGTAGAAGGCGTGGCCACGGCGCCGGAATAATTCAGTCCGGGATTGCGCACGAAATAGGGATCGAGGCTGAACTCCCGGAAAAAGCTAACGCCCCCCATCACTAAGCTCCCACCGAGGACGTCGGAGGCGACTAATCGGTCACCAACTACTGTGCGATTCAGGTTCTCGCGATTGCTAATAGTAAGATTAGACAGGCCCCGCACGAACGAGCCGTTTTCGTTTCTTGATACCGCACTGTAGAGCAGACCGTTCTTGACGCTAATTCCCGCCTCGGTGAATGCGTTCGCATACTTCAGATCGCGAAGACCGACTGAATAGTTGCAAAAGCCACTCGAGTCTTCATTATAGACGATTCCCGCCGGTCTATTCGATTGAGCATCGTATCGATTAAACCCCAAGATCGAAGGCTGAGCTGTAAGATTGAGACTCAAATCCTTTTCATCGATCTTAAACGAGACCTGTGGCGCTAGAGAACTCAAGAGCACATAGGGTTCGTCCTGAAGCGATTCTTGCTGGCCAGCGTGAGCTCTCAAGCCAGCAGCTTGCAGATCTTTCAATTTCACAAGTACGTCGCCGTCTCTGAGAACAACGGCGACCTCGCCTTTTTTTACTTCATTGACTCTGAGTTCAAGAATAGCGCGTTGGTCTGCCGCGTTGACGACGCTCGGGAGAAACAACATGAGTACGAGACTAAGGCGAAAATGTCCTGGAAACATGCATGGCCTTTTACGCCCTTGGCAGAAAAGGTTTGCGAGGTTAGCGATGGCAAACGCTGGGCGGCATGGAAAAATTCTCTTTGAGCGTTTTCCCTTCGAGTTCTACCTCGACAGCCAAGTCCTGCAGTTTAGGACAATCGGTCTGAGCAATGTCTATTGAATACCGACGAATCCCGCCGGAAAGGATGTACCAGGCCTGCAACTCACGCTCGAAAAGCGTCTCGCCCATCGGGCCCTTTCCGTGCACATGCACGAACCGCGGGAAAAAATGAACATTGCCGGCGTTTTTTATCTCAAAGGAAAATTTGCCTTCGGCCAACTTCATTTGTTCGACCTGTCCCTGCATCAATCGTTTTGCGGGCTGTATGAAAATGGGCACGCCCATCTTTGTGAGAATACGAATTCCTTGGGCTTCGGAATTCTCTGCCGGAGGCAGTTCTTCGACGAAGATACGATAAGACTTTTCCCTGGATACGATGGATTTGTTTGTACCCTCCCGAATGTTCCGTTCGTTACCTGGATCGATCGTCAGTAGATTCGGAAAAAAAATTAAATCTTCTGTTGGATTCAACAGCATCTCGCCGTCAGGGGATTGATCCCATTCAAACACGCCGATCTGAAAGCGAACCTTTTCCATGCTGTCGTTTCGAACAGTCAGGAGGGAACTGGAACTTTGCTGCGAAAGAGTAATGCGAATCGGATTTACTTGAAACGTGCCGGCAAGAGCTACCCCGGCGCAGACCAGAGCTATCAGAGAAAAAAAAGCCCGTATCACCGAGGTAGCTCTTTTGCAGCAGATAATTGACATTGTTATTTTGTTTAGAAGTTTACGGTTGCTTGCACTGTGTCGGAGAAACTTCCCACGTTGACGTCCTGCCCTTTAGGAACTCGACCATAGACGGTGAAGATTCTTTCAGACGCATTCGTGGACGTTGTGATCGCCAACGCCGAAGCACCGTTTGAACCGTTTCCCCACGCCGTCGTGCGCGTGGACTCAGAATAGACATCATAATTCAAGAACGCTGACGAAGTCCCTGAAGGGCCTTGCATTCTTCTCTGATTTCCTGATGCGTTGACTCCCGAATCAACGCTTATCGAAAGCCCGTTGCCAGGAGAACATTTGATACCCACGGAACCGGTTCCATCCAAGTCTGCTCCGGTGGCGGAGTTCGTAGTCACTGGATCGTATGGGCCGAAGGCGACCGTCGACGTCGATGAGACGATGCACTTCGCCGCCACGGACGCACTAATACTCAATCCCACACCAGGAGAACTGGCTGCGAAGAGCGGGCTTGCGGTCACGGCTAAAGTTCCTGCCGCAAGTGCCGATAAATAAAACTGTCTAGTTTTCATTCACACCTCCTAAAAGTTTTGTAGCGGGGCAGAGCACGATATGTGCCATATTTTGGACACTTGAGATAAGTGTTGAAATCTACGTCAAAAATTACCGCAGGACGGTGGAAGAAAAATGAAGATCAACGAATTTTGGATACAAAAATGGACAGATTTTCCGGAGCGGTTTAACAAGTTTGTAGGAGCGAAGGAGAAAGATACCTAGGACGTTGGCTTACGGCTTCGAGCAAAAGTCAGACGATATAGAGAAAGATCTTTCCCCGATGGAGTAGCAACGGGAAAGACTTCCTAGATTATCTAGAAGTTTACTGTAATAGTCACATTGTCGGTAAGATGTTCCGGTAAAGCTATCTTCCCGCTCGGAGTTTCCCGGGGCGAAATGGTAACCCGTGAGTCTGTCGGTATTGCCGGCATGACTCTTGGGCGACCGGTGCCCTCCGAGTCATTCACCCCTCGCCTGGGTGAAAAGTTTGTAGAAATTCCGTCGGCCAAGTTATTGCCAACAGCGAATATCCTCTGTGCGCTTACAGGCTCGGTGGTACTATTTTCCCGGCGGATAATGACCGCCGGGTT
>VBKX01000383.1:1245-2555 GCA_005879435.1 Deltaproteobacteria bacterium | reverse complement strand
TCCGCGGCGACGATATTTTTCGCGACATACCGCGCCATGTAGGCCGCGCTACGGTCAACTTTGGACGGATCTTTGCCGGAAAAAGCGCCGCCGCCATGGCGCCCCATCCCACCGTAAGTGTCGACAATGATTTTTCGCCCGGTGAGACCACAATCGCCCTGCGGCCCGCCGACGACGAAGCGCCCCGTCGGATTGACGTGATAAACCGTATCCTTGTCGAGGTATTCCGGGGGGATGACGGCTTTGATGACGCCTTCGATAATAGTTTCTCTGAGCTTGCTGTATTCGACTTCGGGGCTGTGTTGCGTCGAGATCACGACGTTTTTGACTTTCACCGGCTTGCCGTCGCGATATTCTACGGTCACCTGGGATTTGCTATCGGGCCGGAGAAAATAAGCTTCGCCGCCCTTGCGAAATTTCGCGAGGTAGTGCACCAAGCTGTGCGCCGTCTGGATCGGGAACGGCATCAGCTCCGGTGTTTCATCGCAGGCGTAGCCGAACATCATGCCTTGATCGCCGGCGCCCTGCTCTTTGTGCAAACCTTCGCCTTCCGTCACGCCCTGGGAAATATCTGGTGATTGTTGTTCAATCGCGGTAAGAATTGCGCACGTATGGCCGTCGAATCCCATGGCCGAATCGGTGTAGCCGATTTCGCGCACCACTTCGCGCACGATATCGACGTAACTCACTTTTACACTGCTGGTGATCTCGCCAGCGACGACAACCATACCGGTCTTGGCGAGACTTTCGCAGGCCACACGGCTATTGGGATCTCCAGCTAAGTGAGCATCGAGAATCGCGTCCGAAACCTGATAGCATAGTTTATCCGGATGACCTTCAGAAACGGATTCGGATGTAAATAAAAAGTCTTTACCAGCCATGGGACGACCTCCACCGGCGTGAAAATAATCAATTCTGTATAACGAATACGAGCGGGGGATTCAACCTTACTGGCTTTCGTTGAAGCGGTTGTCGATCAGTTTTTCGATGGCCTTGATGACCCTTTCTGCATCGTCGCCCTGGGCTTCGACTAAAATCTTGCTGCCTTGGGGCGCTCCCAATGTCATCACACCCAAAATGCTTCGGCCATCGACCGTTTGGCCGTCCACGGACAAACTGACCTGCGCTGAGAATTTGTTCACCGTCTGCACGAGCAAGGCTGACGCGCGGGCATGCAACCCGAGCTTGTTTTTGATTTCGATGGTTTTGACGACTTTGCTCATCCGGTCACTTGTCAATGTCGCGGTGCTTGAGGTGGATGCGAAAGTTTCCGTCGCCGAGTCTTTTTTGTAATTCTTCCACCAGGACGA
>VBKX01000383.1:0-1222 GCA_005879435.1 Deltaproteobacteria bacterium | reverse complement strand
GCATACAACCGATCAAGATACGCTCGGGTTTCTTGATCACGCAACACGAAGTCACGCACTTCCGGCTCGAGTCCGGTCTTGGCGCGCAGCTCATTGACGAAATAGGGATTCGGCAAAAATCGCACGTCGAGGATCATGTCGGTATCATGGGGAATGCCAAACTTGTAACCGAACGAAGTGAAAAACAAAACCATACGGCGCGTCTGCGGCGCTTGGCAAAACTGTGCCTCCATCTCATTTTTGAGCTGGTGCACGTTGAAATCGCTGGTGTCGATGACTTTGTCGGCCAGAGCGCGGATCGGTTCCAGCGCTTTTCGTTCACGCGAAATACCGTCCAGGATCGAATCTTGGCCGGCGAGCGGATGGGGCCGGCGCGTTTCGCTGAAGCGGCGCAATAATACGTCGTCCGATGCGTCGAAAAACAAAACCTGAACGTGATGGCCGGCAGCGCGCACGTCGGCGAGAACCTGGGGCAAGGCCTGCAAGAACCGGCTGCCGCGCAAATCGACGCCGAGCGCAATGCGCCGGATTTCCTCTTGGTAGCCTTGACAGAGGTCGATGAATCTCGGGATCAGCAGCGCGGGAAGATTGTCGACGCAGAAAAAGCCGTTATCTTCGAGGGCGCGAATGGCGAAGCTTCTGCCCGACCCCGACAGACCGGTGATAATGACGATGTCCAACCCGTCGGTCATGGCGAATCAAAACTTGTCATCCTCTTCGGAAATAATCGCGTAAAGTTCCTGGCTCGAGCGCCCGGCCATGAGGCGGCGTCGAAAGACTTCGTCTTTGAGCAGCCGAGAAATCCGCGCCAGAGCCTTTAAGTGGTCCGCCGCGGCGTTTTCAGGAGCGATCAGGACAAAAAACAGGTGCGTCGGCGCACCGTCCAGAGAGGCGAAATCCACTCCCTCGGCGCTGCGCGCGAAAACTCCCAGGACTCGCTCTACGCCGGCAAGCTTGCCGTGCGGGATCGCCACCCCTTCGCCAATCGCCGTGGTGCTAATGCGTTCCCGCTCAAGCAGCACTTCAAGCACTTTCTTTTTGTCCAACTGATGACACGACGCCAGCCAGCCGGCCATTTCTTCGAGCGCCGCATTCTTGTCGCGGCTGGCGAGGGTTGGAATAATCGTTTCAGTGTTGAGGAAATCGGTAATCTTCACGCGTTTGGCTTTCTTCGCTTGAGCTTGATCTTTGCCTTTTGTTTTTTGATCTGTCGTTCGATCTT
>VBKX01000382.1 GCA_005879435.1 Deltaproteobacteria bacterium | reverse complement strand
ATTTCATCAAGGCAACTTCTTCCACCGTCGCGGCGAAACTCCACGAGCTCTGTAAAACGCAGAGCAGGATCGCCGAGACCGTTAGAATCCACGCGCGCGTAATCTGCATCGCCATCATTCCTCCTGAATTTTCCGTAGGCCGACCCCTTTTTATCAAATGGCTATGATTGCTATGCAAGCTATTCCCCGCGCCGCCGTGCTGTCAAGGTTTTCCGAGATAGGGTGAAGCCCATGGCAGAATTTTTTGTTGTCTCATTGCTCATTCGTGGTATGGTCCGGGCGACTAGGCTGAGTTGATAAGCCACCAACGAAGGCAGATTCGCTGGCGAGCTATCCTTTCGCCTTTATCCTTCATCCTTTTTCATCGAGGAGGTAATCATGCCCGGCGCACTGGAAGACATTCGCGTGATCGACTTTACTCACGCGCTGAACGGACCGTTCTGCACGATGATGCTCGGCCACATGGGCGCGGAGATCATAAAAATCGAGCCGCCCGCGGGCGACGGTTTTCGCCGCTCGTGGATGCCGCCCAACAGTAAGATCGACGGCTACGAATTTTTATGGATCAACGCCAACAAGAAGAGCGTGGTGCTCAATCTGAAACATGCACGAGGGGCCGGTTTAGCGCGCCGGTTAATCGCGAAAGCAGATATCGTGGTGGAAAATTATCATACGGGAACGATGGAAAAGTTCGGCCTCGGCTATGAGGACTTGAAGAAAATCAATCCGCGCATCATCTACTCATGCTCGCGCGGCTTCGGCGAGTCGGGGCCGTACAAGGACTACGGCAGCACGGCGCACACCAACAACAGCATGACCGGCTGGACGCACACCGGCTGGAACTACAGCGGCGCGTCGGGCACCAAAGCGATCGGCATCGGCGATGAAGCCGCCGGCGTCAGCATGGTGTGCGGCATCCTCGCCGCGCTCTACGCCCGCGAGCGCACAGGCGAGGGGCAAAGAATCGTCGTGTCGATGCAAGAGGCATTGCTCGGTTTCATGATCAGCGAATTTCACGAGCACTTTATCGGCATCGAGATCGGCAACAAGCCCGTGCCGGTGGCCGACGGATATTTTACTCTGCGCATTCCGGATCTCAGTGACCGCGGCTGGGTAAAGCTCGCGAAGTTTATGGAGCGCGATGATCTGCTCGAGGACGCGCGCTTCGCGACCGCGCCGGCGCGCAAAGAACATCGCGCCGAATTGTACGAGCTCATCCGCTCGTGGATACGCGGCAAGAAACGCCAGGAATTATGGGACGGGCTGCGCGAAATCGATTATTTCGGCGCGCCGGTGTTGTCGATGGGCGAAGTGATCGAAGATCCGCATATCAAAGAACGACAAGCGTTCATCGATCGCGATCATCCCACCGCCGGCCCGACGAAATTGCTCGCGCCCTGGATTCACATGTCGAAAACGCCGGCGAGCATTCGTGATGACTCGCCGGCCCTGGGACAGCACACCGATGAAGTTCTCGGTAGAGTTTTGGGATTGGGCGCCACCGAGCTAAGCGCGCTGCGCGCCGAAAGTGTGATCAAATAGCGCGGTTCGTCAACGCTCTTCTGTTCGATTGAGGTGAAAGATGGTTAACGCACGCCGGTTTTCTGCTCATTTTTCAGCGTGGTTGTTTACTGCATTTTTACTGTCATTTGCTCTGCCCTGCAGCGCTCTCGCGCAGTCCAAGCCGCTCAAGCATATTTACGTCGGCGTTTCCTCCGTCAGCATGGGCAACATCATCATCTTCGTCGCCAAAGAAGCTAAGCTCTACGAAAAATACGGGCTCTACGCCGATCCCGTCGCCATGCGCGGTTCGGGCGAGTCCTCCAAGGCGATGATCGGCGGCAGCATTCAATTCTCGCCGATCGCAACGCCGACCGTAATCAATGCCGACCTCTCCGGCGCCGATCTCGTGATCCTGGGCCACACATTGCCGGGCGTCGTCCACGCTATGATCGTCAAGCCGGAGATCAAAAGGGTCGAAGATCTCAAGGGCAAAAAGATCGGCGTCACCACCTTCGGCTCCCTCACCGATTTTCTCGTGCAGTTTCATCTGCGCAAGAAAGGCCTCAACCCTCAGCGCGACGTCGCGCTGATCCAGATCGGCGGCGACCCGGAGCGCATCGGCGCCCTGAAGCAAGGCTCCATCGACGCGGCGTCGTTATCGTTTCCCGGCTACGGCATCGCCATGAAAATGGGTTTTCCGATGCTCTGGAACTCGGCAAAAGAGATCGACTATCCGTGGATCGAGATCACCACGCGGCGCTCCATCGTCCAGAAAGACCGCGAGCTGGTGATGAATTACATGAAGGCCCATTTGGAAGCTACGGCGCTATTCAAGCGCGACCGCGAGTTCGGCAAGAAAGTGATCAAGAAGACGCTGCGTTTAGACAACGAAGAACTGGCCAACGAATCCTACGATCTTTTCGCGAAAGCGTTTCTGCCCGCGCCCTATCCGAACACGGCTGGCATGAAGACCAGCTTCGAGTACGTCGCCGCGACTCGGCCCGAAGTGATGGAGCACAAGCCCGAGGAGTATGTCGACCGAAGCTTTGTCGAAGAACTCGACAAAACGGGATTTATTAGAAAGCTCTACGAAAAGTGATACAGGACGAATTCCGCAAGAAATGACGACAAATCGTAGCGATGAATTTTGCATCAAGTAAGTTTATCCTCGCTCTCGCGTTAATGTTAGGCGCGATGGCTTTTGGCGATTGCGCCAGGGCGCAGGAGCGGCTGCGTGTGGCCTGGGCAGGAGGCGCGTCCAACGCCACCATTTGGATAGTTCAAGAGAAGGGCTTGCTCAAAAAGCAGGGCGTCAACGCCGAGTTCATTTCGGTCAATGCCAGCCCCATGGCGCTGCAGGCGATGATCGCAGGCGAGCTCGATGTCATCGTTACGTCGGTGACCACGCTAGTGAACTCGCGCTTGACCGGCGCCGACGTGATCATGATTGCCTCGATCGTGCCGACGTTTCCGGCGCACATCGTCACGCCAAAGAGCATCACGGACGTAAAACAGCTCAAAGGCAAGATCGGCGGAGTCGGGCGCGCCGGGACAACAACGGAAATCGGCATGAGGCTGGGACTGGGTCGGCTGGGGATCGACCCTAACACCGACGTAAAACTCGTACCGGTGGGAGCTACGGCGGATGCGCTCGCCGCGCTTTCAAAAGGAATCGTCCAATTTTCTATCTTAGTCGAACCGTTCGTTCGCGAGGCGGAGAAACTCGGTTTCAAGTCTCTGGTCGACATCAGCGCGTTGAATATCCCATTTCACTGGAACGCCGCCCTCACGCGAGAGGCAACGATCCGGTTGAAGGCTCCGTTAATGACCAAGTTTGTACGCGCGTTGGCGGAAGCCATTCACATCTTTAAAACGGACAAAGATTCCACCATGAAGATCATCAGCAAATTCACCCGGATCACAAATTCCGACAGCCTCGAACGGACTCATCAAGCATTTGCGAAATTATTGCCCGAAACACCGACACCGTCACCGGAAGGCGTGAAGACTTATCTCGACTACTTGGCCGCGACTCGACCTGAGGCCGTCAAAGTGAATCCGAAAGAGTTTGTCGACTTAAGCTTTGTTCAGGAAGTTCAGGCGTCGGGCCTAATCCGTCAATTGTATGGCAAATGAAGTAGTGTCAGGTTTTTACAACGCGCTTATCTTGGTCGGTCAAACCACAATCTGTGATTCGCACAGCGAAAACGAATATTGCCGCCACGCACCGCGGTCGCGCGATATGCGCCTCAACGCTTTCTCGACAACTGCGCGACCGCTAGTCTTACCGCTAAACTTCAGATTACAGAAAAGACATTCTGAAAGAACAAGTCGGAGAATCGGCGTCTGAATGCTGGCGCGACGCTTAGCAGGGTTTCCGGTTCGACGTCAGTCTGAAGATCTCCGCCTCGCGGAACAGCGTGAGCAATTCGCGGTCAATCAGTCCCTGTCTAGCCTCATCGAAGAGAATATCGAGCGCCATCTCGGATGGGATCGCCTTCTTATATGGGCGGTCGGTCGCCGATAACGCATCGTAGATATCGGAGATCGTCATCATTTTAGACTGGATGGGAATCTCCGCGGCGGACAAGTTATTGGGATAGCCGGTGCCGTCCAACTTCTCGTGATGCGCCGAGGCGATGGTCGGAATATTTTTGATTTCGCTGGTCCAAGGAATCTGGCGTAAAAAGTTCAGAGTATGATCAACATGGGATTCGATCTCACGTCGTTCGGCCTCATCTAGGTTTCCGCGCGAGATGGTAAGCAGCGTCAGCTCGTACGGTGAAAGCAGAGAACGTCTTTGACCCTTTCCATCAACGAATTCTTGTGCAGCGAAGTCGCTCAGTTTTGCGAAATTGGCTTGGTGTAACACCGTTGGCTCGTTGCATCTGACAATGAACGTGAGCAATTCATCGACTTCGCCGATCCGCTCTTCAAGCTCCTTTTGAAATTCGGTTCGACGGTCGAGGAACTCCTCGCGGCCTTTTTCCAAAAGGTAGGCGAGCTTTCGTTCGCTATGCTCATGTTCCAAAGCTTTTCGCGCGTAAGCGAACCGCTCCTGCACGAGTTCAAGCTGTAAAGGATAGAGTTTTTTGGCCTTGACCAGGACTTCTTCGCGCACTCCGACCTTGCCGAAGTCATGCAGCAGGGAGGCATAGCGAATCTCTTTCATTTCGGTGCGAGAGAAGCGAATGTCGCGGAAAGAGTGAGACTCGTCTCGGTCCACGACTTCGGCCAACGCGATGGTCAAATCGGCAACGCGAAACGAGTGGCCATGGGTCGTCGGATCCCGCGCTTCGATGGCGCTCACCGACGCACGAACGAAACCCTCGAACAAATTTTCGATATTTTCATAGAGCCGGGTATTTTCCAGCGCGACGGCCGCCTGACTCGCCAGCGATCTCAACAAAGCTCGGCATTCTTCTGGAAACGGCACGATGTGTCCATCAACCAGGCGCCGTTTCGGCGCGTGATCTTCACGCTGACAGTTGATGAGTTGCACGACGCCGATCACCTCGCCGCGCGGGTCTTTCATGGGGACCGCGAGCATCGACCTAGAACGATAGCCGCTTTCCTCGTCGAACATGCGATTGAAATCAAAAGGGTAAGACGGTGGGATTTGGTAGACGTCGGCGAGCTGAACTTCTTCGCCGGTCACCGCGACATAGCCCGCCACGCTGGACCGATCCAGGGGCAAGACGGATTCCGTGAAGGAGATTTTGACGCTGTTGTTCCGCGTAATCTTGAATCGCAGCCGTTTTGCGCCTTGGTTGTCCTCCTCGACCAGGTAGAGTGAACCCGCGTCGCTCTCGGTGATTTCACAACTTTTTCGCAGAATCAGATTCAGCAGCGACTCCCGGTCATGTTGAGTCGAAAGCGCGATACCAATCTCATTTAGCCGATCGATTTCGCTTCGGGTCCGGCGGAGTTCCTCCTCGAGCATTGTCTGGCGTCGTCTCAGCGCAAGATCTTCGAACGCAGAGGCGATGCAGTTGCGCAAGGTTTCGCCTCGCAACGGACCGATCAGAAAACTCGAGATCGGCACGCCGCTCGCTTCAGCGGGTAGCGTTGGCGACACATCGGATGCGTAGATGAGTCTCGCTTGATCAGACTCGATGGCCGCGCGTACCTGACTGGAGAAGATTGCCGCGTTGGAGCCAACGACAACGATCAGCGCGCTGGTATCTGGCGAGAAGCTGTTAGAAAGCGGCGCCACTGTCCAAGGGACGTTTTCCCTTTCGAGCCATCTTGCTACTTCGGCGCTCTGGCAATAAACCAACTGGCGTTCAGTAGCCTCGGAAGCCGCCGTTTCGTTCAAGCCCTGTCCTTGTCGAGAATTAGTCACGAGTCCTCATCTTTCGTCAGTTCCTGCGTAAACATTGTTTGTCGAATCTACCTACCACCGCCCTTACAAGTCGATAAGTATCGAAAA
>VBKX01000377.1:1359-7495 GCA_005879435.1 Deltaproteobacteria bacterium | reverse complement strand
CGAATAGCCCGGGCCTTTGCCGTGTACGCGCGTCTCTTCGACTTTGATCCCTTTGGCTTCGAGCTCTTTGATCAATTCCTTGGAGTCGCTCGGCCCATCAATGTCGAACGTGTGATGCGGCACGCCAGTAAATTGCTTTTCCGAAGCATCGAACAGGCCGAGACCGGTTTCGCCGGCGCGTAAGCGGTTGACTTTGACCCCGGCGAGGGTCTGCTGCGCGCCAAGCTCCGCGCCCAAGGCGAGCTGATAAAAGCGCGTCATGGCGTCTAAGTTTGGCGCGTGAAAGTTCCATGAACGCAGTCGCAATACTTTCATAGCAACCTCCTAACTAAACTGTTTGTGGAAAAATATTTCTATACCGCGTGAGCACATGGTTCGCTGCATTAATGACTACTTGACCGCGCCCATGGTGAAACCGGCGATAAACCGATCGACGAAGAAATTGTACAAAATCGCGATCGGCACGCTGGCGATGAAGCATCCGGCCATCAGTGAGCCCCAGAAATAGACGTCGCCGTGCACTAAGAAAGTCGGCACGCCGACGCCGACGGTCATATTGCGCACGGAAGAAATAAAAGTCACGGCATAAACAAATTCCTGCATCACGAGCGTGAAGCTGAAGATCGCAACCGTTAGTATGCCGGAGAGCGAGATCGGGACGACGACCTTGACGAACGCGCCCAAGCGACTGCAGCCGTCGATCATGGCGGCTTCTTCGACGTCCTTTGGGATCGCCTTGAAAAAACCCATCATCAGCCACGCGGAAAAAGGCACAGTGAAAGTTGGATAGATCAACACGAGCGACCAAAGAGAATCGTCCAGGTGTAAATTAACCACGACGCGCGACAGTGGAATGAACAGCAGCGTCGGCGGAACCAAATAAGTGAGGAAGATACCGATGCCCAGCTTCGCGCCCCAATTGCCGGTGAGCCGCGTCAGGGCGTAACCAGCGGGAACGGCGAGCACAAGCGTAATCAGAACCACCAGGACGCCGACGAAAGCGGTGTTAATGAGCCACTGGCCGTAGAGCGTTTCGTAAAACAGCCGATGGATATGTTCGAACGTCGGCCATTCGTAGAATAGAAACGGATTGTGCTTGAGGTCGTACAGATCGCTTGTCTGCTTGAAAGTCGTGATGAGCATCCAGACAAACGGAAAAGCGAAAAAGAAAGTGAGAATGCCGAGGATGCCCCAACGGGTCGATCGCGCGCCCCAGATTTTGATTCGTTCGATCATCGTTTTATGTGACCTCAGAGCGGTGCGCGATGATTAAAAAGCCCAGCGCCACGGCGAGCAGCAAAGGAAAAAGAAATAAGGCGATGGCCGCGCCTTCGGCCAAGTCGCCGCCGGCAATGCCGGTGTAAAATGCCAAACTGGCCAGCACCTGAGTCGTGTCGAACGGACCGCCACGGGTGAGGTTATAGATGATGACCATGTCGGTGAAGGTGAAAATCAATCCGAAGAGCAGTGCGACCAAACTGATCGGCAGAATCAGTGGTAGCGTGATTTGAAAAAAGTGACGCCAAAAACCTGCACCATCGACTGCGGCGGCGTCATGAATATCTTGCGGGATCGAGCTGTGGCCGGCGAGCAAGATTACCGTGGCCAAGGGCAACTGTCGCCAAACGTGGACGGCGATAACGGAGCCCATCGCCAAGTGCGGCAATCCCAACCACATATAACCCTGCCCGTGGATCAATCCCGCCAGCCGCAGCATCCAATTCAATACGCTATAGGTCGAGTCGAAGATCCACAGCCAAGCAATAGTTCCGATGGAGATCGGCGCCACCCACGGTAGAAGAATAAGAAATCGGATCAGCCGTCTGCCGGGAAATTCATGCTGCAGCGCCAACGCGAGCGCGTTGCTGAGCACCAAGATCACCGCCTGGGAGATTAAGCCGAAGACAATCGTGTTCTTCAGGGCAGTCTGAAACTTGGGCGTGCCGATGACCGCAGTGAAATTGCGCAGCCCGACGAAGCCCATGGTGCCGCCGCCGGTGGTGGTGTTGCTGACGCTGTAATAGAGCGCCATGAAAAACGGCACGCCGACGAGCAGAAAGATGTAGATGACCGCTGGCCCGATCAGGAGCGGCCCGAGCCAGCGTTCGCTATCAAGAATAGCAAAGCCGCGCTTTTGCTCGGCAACCGAGCTTTGCGCCGCTGGCGCGATCGGAACAGGGGATTTCATGGGCGCGCTCAGACCGGTCGCGGCGCGATGCGCAGCTCGGTCGCAGTATCGAAGAACTTTAGCTCGCTTTCCGGCACGGTAAAATCATAGCTGGTTGCGGGCTCGATCTTAACCGTTACGGTCGCGGGCAAGCGCGCAATGACTTTCTGGTCTGAAAAGTCGCCGATTAAAGTTCCGTAAATTAGACGATCGGCGCCGAGATACTCGACGCGGGTCACGCTGAAACGGAACCCGACGACTTTCGTGTTACCGTTCAAAATTTTAGGATGAAAATTTTCCGGCCGAAAGCCGAGAGTGTAGTCGCGATGACGCACCATATTCATTGGCGGCGATCCGACAAAGCCGGCAACGAAGGTATCAGCCGGCTCGGCATAGATTTCCTGGGGAGTGCCGATCTGGCGCACGGTGCCGGCTTTCATTACGACGATGCGATCGCCCAAGCCCATGGCTTCCACCTGATCGTGGGTCACATAAATCGTCGTTGTGCCGATGCGCCGCTGAAATTGTTGCAGCTCGTCGCGCGCCGAGGCGCGCAGTTGAGCGTCGAGATTGGAAAGCGGTTCATCCAGTAGGAAAACCGACGGCTCACGCACCAGCGCGCGGGCAAGCGCGACGCGCTGGCGCTCGCCGCCGGAAAGCTCGCGGGGCTTGCGCGCTAGCAGATGGCCGATGCCGAACAGTGAGGCCGCCCAATCTACCTTTTGCGGAATCAGCGCTTTGCTCATCCGCTGCGCCTTCAATGGAAAGGCGATATTCTTAAAAACAGTCATGTGGGGATAAAGGGCGTAGCTCTGAAACACCATGGCGATTTTCCGCGCGCGCGGCGGCAAATCGTTCACTACTGTTCCGCCGATGAGCAGCTCGCCATCCGTGGGCTTTTCAAAGCCTGCGATCATGCGCAGAAGCGTGCTCTTGCCGCAGCCCGACGGACCGAGCAGCACGAGGAATTCTCCGTCTCTGGTAAGTAGGTTAATCCCATTCACCGCGGCAATGTCGCCGAAAAATTTTCTGATTTCGCGTGTCTCGACTGTGGCCATGAGATTCTGAATCTCTACTTTGGTTTGCCTCGTGGATTAGTTACCCATGCAAAGAAAAGGAGACGCCGAACTCCGGAGTCTCCTTTTCTGATGAACACCGCGCGGCCCGGTGCCGCCTCCGCGAGCGACTGCGAATTTAAATCAGCTTGCGCTCGCGCCACTTATCCCAGATGCGTTTGGATTCATCGGCGGCTTCCTTGACCGCGTCCTCGGGGCTCAATACGCCTTGCCCGGCTTTGGCGAACATCACGGGAATAATCCACTTCTGGTAAATCTCATCGATGGCCGCGTTGGCGTACCCCGGGTAGCCGATGTTGGTTGCCCAGCTCAGCACGTCCTCTAGAACTTTATACTTATCGGCCGGTTTGGCCTTGGGGTCGTTGGCGAGCAGTTGCTTTATGTCCGGCACAGTGCGCTGGAAGCAAGGAAAGTCGTAGAATTCGCCATTGACGAAGGCCTGGCGGAAATTGCCGACATAGTCAACCAGGAATTTCTTGGCCCCCTCGATATTCTCTGCAAACTTCCAGATCACGTAAACGTCCATCACGTGCTCGAGGCCCATGCGGCGCACCGGGCCGGCGGCCGCCTTAGCCAGATGGATCTTCTCGGTGAATTCCGGATTGTCCTTTTCGCCCTGGCGCGTGATCGAGATCGCGTTTAGCGCTAGAGAGATGGTGCCAGCGAGCATCGCGCGGTTGTTGGATGAAGCGTCCCAAGTGAAAACTTCCGGCGTCATCGTCTCCTGAAAAAGCGCTTTGACGAATTTCACCGTCTCGACGGTGTTTTTCGAATTGAGGGTCAGATTGCCATTGGCATCCTGCTCATGCGCGCCGAAGGAGTACATGATGGTACGCATCGCCATTGATGTATCGATCTCTTGGGCCAAGCCAAGGCCAACCGGAATGTTGTGCTTCTGTTTGATCTTGCGCCCACCGTCGAGGATTTTGTCCCAGCTATCGGGCACCACGCCGACATCGTCCCACAGGTCCTTGCGCCAGTTGATCGGGTCGGGAGTGAATGAAGGAGAAAAGCCGAAGTATTTTTTGGTTTTGGGGTTGAACGTGCTCTTGACCGCCAAGTCGATGGGCTTGCCGTATTTCTTCTCGCACTCGGCGTAGACGTCCTTCATGTCCACCGCCTGCTCTTCGTAGAACGGCGGCGGCCAATTGAACAGAAACAGGTCGTGGCCTTTCTGGGCGGAGACCTCTGCTGCCGCGCGGGCGCTCAGCCCGGCGATGCCGATATTGTCGACCGTTACCTCGGTGTTATTTTTCTCGCCCCACTGCTTGATGTAGGTTTCATTGAACCACTTGTCGAAGGCGGGAACGAAGTGCACCCATTGGAGAATTTTAAGAGTTTTCTTCGCGGCCGCGCCGTGGGCGCGCTCCGGCAAAAGCAAAGGCACACCTGTACCGACAGTGAGCGCTCCGGCCGCAGCCGTTTTGATGAAATCGCGTCGAGTCAATCTTTTTTTCGCCATTGTCTTGCCTCCTTTTTGTCACGACCTTTTAACTCGAGGATCAATGCATTGCGAAGGTAACCCTGCACCACTAGCTATGCACATCCGGGAACATAACGGAGATGGCAATACGAAGTCAATTTCAAAAATAGACGCGGCGAACGAGGAACAACGTCGCGCGCTCAAGCCACGTGGCTCCAAGCATGGTAGGAACTGCGCACGAGGGGGCCGGACTCGACGTGGCGAAACCCCAATTCATCGGCGGCCGCTTTGAATTCCTCGAACTCTTTCGGTGACACGTAGCGTTCGACTTTGAGTTGGCGGTTGGACGGCTGCAAATATTGGCCGATGGTGACGATGTCGACGTCGTTTTCGCGCAGGTCGCGCAAAGTGGCAAGTACTTCGGCGGCAGTTTCGCCGACGCCGAGCATGAAGCCGGACTTTGTGAGCATCTCGCAGCGCAGCTTTTTCGCTTCTTTTAAAATGTTTAGTGAGCACTCGTAAATATGGCCGGGGCGGACCTTGCCGTAAAGGCGCGGCACGGTTTCGATATTGTGGTTAAGAATTTCGATGCCTGAATTGACCACCGTTTCGAGCGCCTGCAAGTTGCCGTCGAAGTCGGGAATGAGCAGCTCGACGCGGATGCCAGGGTTGAGCGACTTGATCCAGAAAACCGTCTTGGCGAAATGCGCCGCGCCGCCGTCTGGTAGATCATCACGGTTGACCGAAGTCACAACGATGTGATTGAGACCCAGATCTTTGACGACGAGCGCGACATTGCGCGGCTCTTCTGGATCGAGCGCCACTGGTTTGCCTTTATCGATCGCGCAAAAACGGCAGCCGCGTGTGCAAGTCTCGCCAAGAATTAAGAATGTTGCGGTCTTGTTGCCCCAGCACTCGCCGATGTTCGGGCAGCGCGCCTCTTCACAGACCGTGTGGAGGTTCTTCTCGCGCATGAGTCGTTTGAGCCGAAGGTAGTTGGGATTGCCCGGCGCTTTGACCTTGATCCAGTCGGGGTGTCTTCTAGGCATGATTGTTCACGCAGGTCGAGGATCGATGATCGAAGATTGAGGATCGCAATCCTCTATCGTCCATCTTCCATCTTCTGTCTTTTCAACATGTGAGTAGCCAAAGACTTCCACGAAGTTGTGGAGAAACCGTTCCCTTACTTCAGAAATATTTTGCTCAGTACGAAGCTCTTGCGCCATCGAAGTCACGTCGGCCCAGGCGAGACCGCAGGGGATGATGCGCTTGAAGTAGCTCAAATCGGGATTCACGTTCAGCGCCAAGCCGTGAAAGGTAATGCAGCGGCGCACGGCGACGCCGATGGCGGCAATTTTTTTGTCGCCGATCCAAATGCCGGTGAACGGCGGCCGGCGTGTGCCGGCGAGTCCGAAGTCGCCTAAGGTTCGAATCGCCGACAATTCCAAGTTCCTTACGTAGCGATGCACG
>VBKX01000377.1:0-1342 GCA_005879435.1 Deltaproteobacteria bacterium | reverse complement strand
CGTCGCCGCCGCGACTGGTGCGGATGACCGGAACTTCTTGTGGAGTGAGAACGTTAGAATCGTCGCCTCCTCGGCCGAGCGTGTAGACATGCGGATGTTCGACGAAGAGCAGAACATCGTGCGAAGGCTCGAGCTGCTTGCGCTGGACGAGCCGTTCTTGCAATTCGAGCGCGGCACGGTAATCCATTCGGCCGAGATTCTTATAGAGGAGCATGGTCGTCTTTCAAGTCAAACTTTTATCGTCCATTCAGGATGGTTTCAAGCTCAACTCACGGGGCGACTATTTGACAGAAAAGCGCGGCGACGGCTAGAGTCGACAAAATTTATCGGAGATTTTCGTCCCATGCCGCAAGCTTCTTTCAATCCTCCTTGGTTCGTGCGCAAAGATCTCGACGGTTTTTTCGGTCTGATGATCGATAATTTGATTCAGTTGATCCTCATCGTCAGTCTTTGCCGCGAGCTGATTCATCTGCCGGACGCTTATATTTTCGGCAGGATTCTCCCCGGCGCGGCGATATCGATCCTTGTCGGCAATTTCTTCTATGCTTGGCAGGCGCGCCAGTTGGCGCGCGACACCGGACGCGAGGATGTTACTGCGCTGCCGTACGGCATCAACACGGTAAGTCTCTTTGCCTTTGTCTTTTTCATCATGATGCCGATTTATATCGAGACCAAAGATCCAGTCTGGGCTTGGAAAGTCGGTCTGGTCGCGTGCTTCTTGAACGGCGTGATTGAAATCGTTGGCGCATTTATCGCCGAGAGCGTGCGCCGGGTGACACCGCGCGCGGCGCTGCTGTCGGCGCTGTCGGGTATCGCGATTACGTTCTTGGTGCCGATGGCGGTGATCTTTGTAGCATACTTCTCGCATCAAAGATTACCTTTCGGTTTGCCCGGCGGTATGGTGGCGATCGCGATCGGCACCATTTTAGGTTGGGCCCTCGGAACGATGAGCGGCAAGGCAATTTTCACCTGCTACTCACTCGCCTTGCCGGCCTTTGCGGGCGGCTCGCTATGGGAAGCGCTCACGAATCCGGCATTTCTCGGTTATTTTTCCGTAATTTTTCCCATGGGGATTTTCAACGTGGTCGGGTCCCTGCAAAATATCGAGAGCGCCGAAGCCGCCGGCGACCGCTTCCGCACATTTCCCTCGCTGATGGCAAACGGCATCGGTTCGGTCGTCGCCGCGTTGTTCGGCAGCGTATTTCCGACGACGATCTATATCGGACATCCAGGTTGGAAGCGGCTCGGCGCACGCTCCGGCTATTCCGCTCTGAACGGCGTCTTTATCAGCCTTCTCTGTTTCACCGGCACGATCCAAACCGTGCTCGGCTTGATTCCCCTC
>VBKX01000376.1 GCA_005879435.1 Deltaproteobacteria bacterium | reverse complement strand
GCGCCGATTAAAGCGATCATGTTTCAAACCGAGAAGGTCACCTGGTATTTATTGGCCGCCCCCGACATCCAGAAAATCTCCGATCTCAAAGGCAAACGCATCTCCGTCGGCACGATCGGCGACACCCAGGATACGTTGATCACGATGCTGGTCGAGCGCGAGGGCCTTTCCGCGCGCGATATTACACGGATTGCCATGCCGTCGCGCAATACGGCGAATACCATATTATCGTTGAAAACCGGGGCGTACAGCGCGACCGTCGTCAACGCGGACGAATCACTGCTCGGCGAAAAAGAAGGTCTACGCACGTTGGCGTTTGTCGGCGATCTGTTTCCGTATCCGTTTCAAGGCTTCGTCGCCACGGACAAAACGATCGCCGAGCGGCCGAACGACATCAAGCGATGGCTGCGGGCGATGTCGCGTGCGCTTATGTTCATTCGCGACAAGCCGGAAGAAGCAGCCGACATCGCGATGAAGAAAATACCGATGGGCAACGTCAGCCGTTCGTTGGTGATCGAGGGCATCCGCCGCTTCGCCAAGGCGATGCCCGACGGCGTGCCCGGTCTGCCGTCAGCGCAGGGAATCAAGAACGTGATGGAATTCGACGTGAAGCTGCCGCTCAAAATTAAGGAAGATGTGCCGCCGGAAAAAGTCATGAGCCTTAAGCTGATGCGCGAGGTCAAGGAAGAGCTGGAAAGCAAACGTTAGCGTCAACACATGCACCCTGGCAGGAAAGACACACCGCTATGACCCGACTCAAGCTTACCGCCGTTGTATTGGTCTCATTCGTCCTATCGCCCCTATTTGTTCGCCCTCCTGCCGCCGCTCAAGAAAAGAGAAATCTCCGCATCGTTTTTGTCAGCCTTTCGTGGAACAACCAGCTACCGATTCGCGTGGCGATGACCAAAGGCTTATTCAAAGATCAAGGACTCACTCTCGAACCGATTTTCGTGCGCGGCGGGCCGATAGCCATTACCGCTTTGATATCCGGAAACGTCGAATTCGCCAGCGTCGGCGGCGCTCAAGCGCCGATCCGCAGCAACGCCCGGGGCCTCGATCTGCACATCATTTCGTCAATGTCCAATTACACGAACTACACCCTGCTCGGCAGTAAAGAAGCCAAAAACATCGAAGACCTGCGCGGTAAAATCATCGGCGTGACCGGCGCGGGCGCCTTTTCCGACTTCGCCATCAGGATCTACCTCAAGAGAAACAACATCGATCCTGACAAAGACGCCACGCTCCGCGCCATCGGCGGAACCGCGCTGCGCGCCATCGCCCTCGAAAGAGGCCTTATCGCCGCCGCCCCGTTTTCCGCTGAAGATACGATAAGATTGCTCGACAAAGGTTTCCCGATGATCGTTAATTTGAACGAAGCGCTGCGCATCCCGCAAAGCGTCTTCGTCACCCGCGGCGAAGTGCTGCAAAAATACCCTGAAACCACGAAAAGATTCTTAAAGGCCGTTATCATGGGCATGCAGTTCACCAAGCACAACAAACAGGAAGCGATCAAGACCGGCTACGCATCCGGCCTTAAAGGCGAACCCGACGTCGTCAATCGCGCGTACGATCTCTTCAGCCCCGGTTACGCGACCGACTTATCCGTCGCGCAAGATGGAATTCAGATCATGCTCGACGAAGATATCCGCGCCGGCGTAGTCGAAAAGAATTTTATGCTCGACCGAGTGGTCAATGATAAAATTCTCAAACAGGCGCAACAGGAGTTGCGCAAAGAAGGGCGGCTGAAATGAGGAGACAATTGATTGACCGCAATCACTGGCCCACGCCGAACACCCATTGACCGTGAACAAGCTAGGTTGATAAAGTGCAAACTAATCGGACAGGCGTTGCTTAAGAATGAACTCAATCCTTAGACGGAGGTGATTTATGGCGGTTGGACTTTCTCATGGCGGCACTAACGTTTACTCGTCAAGCGAACGGTCACAGCAACTCTGGGTCGGCACTCAAGATGGGTTGGTTCTTTTCGAACGTGACACTAACGGCGGGTGGCGCGAATCTCAGCGCGCGCTGCGCGGCCAGCATATCAGTGCGATCGTCTTCGAGCACACCACCGGCACCATGTTCGCGGGCGCATTCTTCGGCTCCGTTCATGCGAGCGCGGACGGAGGGAAAACCTGGGAGCGTCGCGACAACGGCATTCCGATTCACGATGTATACAGTCTGGCGTCCAACGTCGTCGATGGCAAGGTTCGCGTTTACGCCGGGACGCAACCGGCTCACTTATTCGTCAGCGAAGACTTAGGGCTTCATTGGAATGAAAT
>VBKX01000375.1:1058-3105 GCA_005879435.1 Deltaproteobacteria bacterium | reverse complement strand
CACAGTAGCTTCAGTATGCGGCCGCCGCGGTAACGGCCTAGAGAGTACCAGAATAGGTCAGCCAAAATAGCCGCGATGAACGCTAAGGTCACCGCAAAGGTCAAATTCATTTTACCGGCACGAGCCAGCGCGCCGGCCGCGATCAACAGAGGAGCAGCCGGGATAGGCAGACCCAGCTGTTCGAGCAGCACCCATCCGAACAGCAGAGCGTAGCCGTGCCTAATCAGGAAGTCGGCTGCTTGTTCCAGGCTCAAATCCCGGGAGGAACGGGCCGCCTCGGGCAATACGCTCGCAAAAAAGAAACTAAGGGCAGTCAATATCAGCGCCGCAAGCGCCGATTCGAGATAGATCCAACGAGCCTGGGAGCGGAGTCGTTTCTCGGCGCCTTCATCTCCGACCGACTCTTCGGTGCCGTTCATCTTGCGCGCGCCGCGCGCGGCCAAAACGACTCAGGTCTTTTTGCGAGCCTGGGAAGCAGCGAGAGTTCCCATCCAGAACGGCAGAAATAGCGCCGCATACCACCCGCGGCTTACACCTGCATGCGTGAAAATAACCGCCATGACGACGCCCATGGCGAGCATGGCGACACCCATGATCAGGCGCTTACGGGTTTCCTTCGGTCCGATATTGGCGAGCTCTGCTTTTCCAACGTTCATCGAAAGCTACCAGTACTTTTATTCATTTTTTTGATCTCCGCTCGGGTTTCACTCTTAATAGCCGACATTCGCACATCCGGCTAGAGTGCCCTGATGCGGACCAGGCATATTTTTCTTTCTTTTTAGGGATGGGCTGTGACCAAAGGATGCAGACTTTTTCACCGTGTTGGAAAAGGCGGTTATCGTCTTGTTGAGAGGCCAGGTCTTGCAATCCAACAGGGCTGTGTCTGGATCAAGACGGCGTATGTTTCCGGCCAGGCTTGCAGTCGCCTGGGCGCAGGAACTTTCTCAGCTAGGGGTCAGCTGATAGCCCGGGCTGCGGGTCGGACCAGGGCAATTTTTTGATTTAGCAATGTAAGTATATTTGCCCTATCACTCACCGCTGCCACCAAAAGCAATTCCTACTGAGGTTTCCCCGCGATCGCCGCCGGTATTTGCATTGGGTTTTCCAAGCCAGGAAGCGAGAAGTTGTCGCAAGATTCTTTTGGTTCATACTTCAGATTGCCTTTCAATCTGGCATACTTTAATAACAGTCGAAAAAATTTTCAGCACGACTGTCCTAAAAGCGCTCGCTCATTCGTCGCGCTATCGAGTGAGGCATTCGCTGTCTGGCGGGCGAATGCAGCAGCAATGTCTCCAGAACTTTTTTGGCGAAAAGCTTAAGGAGGTATGAACCGAGGTATGAACCATGGCACAGGAGAAAATCAATACGACGCGTGGACAAACCAATTTGCCGAACGAATCCGACAAATATCTGTCCAAGCGAGAAGAACTTCGACTGGCGGAAATTAAGCTGATGCGCCAGCGAGAGCAAGTAGCAGAACTTCGCCGCGGGCTTCCGCAAGGCGCGGCGATTCAGGATTATGCATTCGAAGAGGGTCCGGCGAACCTCGATGCCGGCGACACGCCGATCCGCACCGTCCGCCTGAGCGAACTGTTCAGCGCGCCTAATCGTTCGTTGGTCGTCTATCAGTTTATGTTCGGAAAGAAGAACACCACGCCGTGCCCAATGTGCACGCTCTGGATCGATGGTTGGAATGGTGTCGCTCATCATCTGGCTCAGAACGTCGACGTTGCGATCGTGGCCGCGGCCGATCCGATGGCGTTGCGAGCACATGCACGCGCGCGCGGGTGGCACAGGCTTAGGCTACTGAGTTGCGGCGCCAATACGTTCAAATATGATCTCGGCAGCGAAGACCGCTAGGGGAATCAGGATTCGACCATTTCCGTTTTCACTCGAGATACTGATGGAACCCCTCGCCACTTCTACTCAGTTCATCCGTCTCTCTCGAGCGACATCAAAGAGCGCGGTATCGATCTACTGTCTCCCGTTTGGCACATCTTGGATCTCACTCCACAGGGGCGCGGCGAGTGGTACGCGGACCTTGGTT
>VBKX01000375.1:0-931 GCA_005879435.1 Deltaproteobacteria bacterium | reverse complement strand
GCGCAAGAACCGCCATGGCGCGTTCTGGGAGGACCGGTATCACGCTACGGCTATCCAAGCCGATGATCATTTGCATCAGTGCGTTGTGTAATCGATTTGAACATGGTGCGCGCCGGAGTGGTCAAGCATCCGCGCGAATGGGAACACAGCGGGTATCGCGAGATTCAGAAGCCGCCTAGCCGCTATGGGATTATCGACTTGCTGGAGTTAAATGCGTCATTTGGTTTTGCCGATGCAGCGCAATTGCAGGAAACCCGTCGCCAATGGATTGAGCAGGCACTTACTCGAAACCTCGAGCGAGAGAATCGGTGCTCGGAAGCGATCGTTGTCGGCAGTTTGGATTTTGACGAGAAGGTGAAGAGCGAGCTTGGCAGCAAAGCGATGCATCGCGACATTGAACACATTGACGGAGCGTATACGTTGCGAGAGCAAAGCGAGGTTTACGACGGCAATTTAATCGGCGATACTGAGCCTCTAAGGCTAGAAAACGCATTCTTATGAGACGAAAATGCTGGAACTGCCTAGAGATAGCGTGGTCGGACCCGTGACACCCCGACGGCACAGTCAATTTCATCTTCAGCGATCCCGACAAAAATTGGTGGGAACTCACCGCCAACGGCTAATCCCATGATGAAACTTGCACAACTGACCTGTTGTCTTTTGTTTGTCTGCGCCGCCGCCGGCGCTCAAGCCCAAGCGCCGTTTTACGAAGGGAAAAATATTCTGTTAGTCAGCGGCACCGACGCCGGCGGCGCCGGCGATCTGCGCACGCGAGCGCTCCTCGCACCGCTGAAGAAACATATTCCCGGCCATCCCAACATCGTCGTGCAATACATGCCCGGCGCCGGCGGCCGCAGAGCGGCCAATTATCTTTACAAGTCGGTGAAACCCGACGGCTTGACCTTGGGCGCCATGATCACCGGCATGATTC
>VBKX01000050.1 GCA_005879435.1 Deltaproteobacteria bacterium | reverse complement strand
GACCACGTCCTCATCGGTGCGTACGACGATATCGATCAGCGTCGACTCCGCGGCAACTTCCGCCGCGCTGCCTACAACGCGCATGCCCAATGCGCGCGGCCTGCTCCAGCGCCGGCGCGTAGGCGTCGTAGCAGACGGCGTTAACGCCTCCGACCTAGAGCCGTTCGAGCAGCGCCAATCCCATCGCGCCAGTGCCGATCATACCGATCTTTTCCACGTTTACTCCTTTACCGGTCGGAACGACGAAGCGTCACCTTTTGAGCAGCGTGTTAAAGGAAGCGGGCGGCGAGCAAAACTGACTTTCGCGGTGCTTGGCGAATCAATAGCCCAACGCGTAGGCGACGCGGCGCGGGTCGGCGCCGCCGAGCCAACAGCCGTTCTCTTGATCTCTGGCAATCACCTTCGCGCTGCCGAACGACCAGCGTTCGACCACCGACACATCGTGACCTTTTTCGCGCAAGCTATCGAGCGTCGCTTGGTCCAAGCCTTCATCAACACGCAACGACTCCGGTAATTGGTCGCGCGGCGGCGTACCGGGTTGATGGCTCCAGCGCGGTGCTTCGACGGCGCTTTGCGGATCCATCCCTAGATCGACCAGGTCGTGAATGATTTGGAAGTTCGTTTGCGGCTGGTCGTCGGCGCCGGGACTGCCGCCGACGGCGAGGACTTCGTCGCCGCGGAAAACCATGTAGGTATTCAAAGTATGCGCCGGACGCTTGCCCGGCTTGAGTGCGTTAGCCTTCTGCGGATCGAGACCGAAGCTGCACAGGCGATTATTCATGATAACGCCGGTATCGCCGGCGATCACGCGCGAGCCGAACGGCGCGAAGATGCTCTGGATAAATGAAATCGCGTTGCCGTCTCGATCCGCCGCGCAAAGGTACGTCGTGTCGCTGCTCTGATTCGCGACCGTTGCCGTCGGCCGATTCATGATCTCACCGAATAATTCACGGCGCTTTGCCGCATACTCTTTCGAAATCAACATAGCGATTTTAGGATCGCCGAATTTCGGATCTTCCAGATAGCGGATGCGGTCCTCGAAAGTCAGCTTCTTAGCCGCGACTTGGCAATGAATGATATCAGCCCGGCTCATGCTGCCGTCGTGGAATGGCCACGCCTCGGCGATGTTGAGCATCTCGAGAACCATAAAGCCCTGGGATACCGGCGGCTGCTCGTACACCAGCGTGTTACGGTACGTCGAGCTGAGCGGGTTCAGCCACTGACAAACGACGGGCTGCAAATCTTCGGGCGCGAGAATGCCGCCTTCGGCTTTGATCGTCGCGCAGATTTTGTCGGCGATTTCGCCGGCGTAAAAACCGTCGCGCCCGTTTTGCGCGATTTTATCGAGTGCGTCGCCCAAACCCTTTTGTACAAGTATCTTCCCAGGCTTCGGCATGCCGAACGGCTGACGGTAACAGCGATCGACCCAGGGAAATTCATTACTGAACTCATCGACACTTTCGGCAAATTCTTGTGAGATCGGAAAACCCGTGCGCGCGATGCGAATCGCGTCGGCCGTCAATCGCGCTAAGTCTTTTGTGCCGTACTTTTTGTGCAGCTCCAACCAACCGTCCACCGCGCCCGGCACCGCGATGCTCAGCGGTCCATACTGCGGAATGGTCTTCAACCCATGCTCCTGGAAATACTCGATGGTCGCTTTCGCCGGCGCTGGGCCGCTCGAGTTGAGCGCTTCCACCTTGCCGGTCTTTTTCATGTAGAAAAGCGCAAATAGATCGCCCCCGGGACCGCTCGTCTCAGGCTTGACTACCGCCATGACGAACGCCGCCGCGAGCGCGGCGTCGACGGCGTTGCCGCCTTCCCGAAGAATATCGATACCGGTAAGCGCCCCCAGCTGATGGCCGCAGGACACCATGCCGCTCTGCCCCATTATCACCGGTCTTGCCGCTTTGGCGAAATTCATGTTGCTCTAAGTCCAAGAATTCTGGCCGCGTTGCCGCCGAGAATTTTTTCTTTATCGGTTGAATTGAGCTCCAGGCCGTCGATCGCCTTGAGGCTGTTTTTTACCAGCACACAACCTTCTTCCGGACCATAAGGATAATTGGTGCCCAAGACCATTCGATCCGGACCGAAAAAGTCTTTCACGCAACGAAGCGTGGATGCCGGGTGATCGGCCGTGTCGACATAAAATCGTCGAAAGGAGTCTAGCGGATTTTCTTTCAGACCATACTTGTGGGTTGCGCGAAGAACGCCAACACACCGCCGACGTCGGCGACCACCCAGTTGATCTCCGGAAAGCGCTCGAGCACCCGGCCGTACACGAGCCGCGTCATGGCCACGCTGCTGTCGAACGCCCAACCGAAGATCAAGGTCGGCATGATGTCGATGCCGGTCGCTTCCGTCGCCAGCGGAGCGGTCGGATGAATGTATACGGGCAACTCATATTTCGCCAGCCGCTCATAAATCGGAAACAGTTCCTCCCGATCCAACGCTTGGCCGTTGAGATTCGCGAAGCATCCGAATCCGCGTAGCCCAAGTTCGTTCACCGAGCGGTCCAGTTCATCGAGCGACGCTCCGATATCGCAAGTCGGCAGGGTAAAAAATCCGATGAAACGGTTGGGATGCTTGCGCGCGATGGCGGCGATGGCGTCATTGGCAACTCGAGCGATCTTCCTCGAGCCCTCGCTTTCGAAGCGATCCGCCCCGGGAGCGGGAATCGTCAGCACGTGAATATCG
>VBKX01000378.1 GCA_005879435.1 Deltaproteobacteria bacterium | reverse complement strand
GGAGAACAGGAAGCCTTTCGCTTGTCGAACCGGGTCGCCACGGCGTTGATGATTTTGCTTAGCCTGATCTGCATCGTCGGCTGGATCTTCGCGCCATCCATCGTCTACTTGCTCGCACCTGGTTTTTACGACGTGCCCGGCAAGGCGGACCTGACGATTCATCTGACGCGCATCATGATGCCGTTCTTGCTGCTGATCGCGCTGGCCGCGAAGGCGATGGGCATATTGAACGCGCGAAATAACTTTGCCGTCCCGGCCGTCGCCCCGGTGTTTTTCAATCTCGGTTCGGTCATCGGCGGATTGTTCCTTGGTCTTACACTGGGACCGTTTCTCGGTCTCAGTGCCATCGAAGGCATGGCATTCGGCACCCTCGTCGGCGGCTTTCTCCAGTTCGCCGTGCAGTGGCCCAGTTTGCGCCGCGCCGGTTTTAGGTATCGGCCCATGCTTAGTTTCACCGACCCGGGAGTCCGTCAAATCATGAAGCTCATGGGTCCGGCAATCATAGGCACCGCCGCCGTGCAGATCAATGTTTTCGTCAACACGAATTTCGCCTCGGCCATCATCGATCCCGCGACTGGCGCTGTGTTGAACGGTCCAGTATCGTGGCTCAGCTACGCGTTTCGCTTCATGCAGTTTCCCATCGGCGTGTTCGGGGTCGCCATCGCTACCGCGACGCTGCCGCCATTGTCGCGCAGCACAAGGAATCCCGACTACGTCGAGTTTCGCCGGACATTGGCGCATTCGTTAGCCTTAGTTTTTCTTTTGTGTATTCCATCGGCGCTCGGCCTGGCGGTCTTGGGCCGGCCCATCGTCGCTCTGGTGTTTGAACATGGAAAATTTACCAGCTTCGATACCGTGCAAACGGCGAATGCCTTGACCGCCTATTCCATCGGTCTCGCCGGCTACGCCGCCGTCAAAGTGCTTTCGCCAGCTTTCTATGCTCTGAATGACGCGCGCACGCCGATGCTGATCAGTCTCGGCTCCATCGCGGTCAATTACGTGATGAATTCATTGCTTGTCGGCCCACTCGGCCATGTCGGTTTGGCTTTTTCTACCTCGACCGTAGCCCTGGTAAATTTTTTGTTGCTGGCGCTCTTCATGCGCCGCCGCGTGCAAAGACTGGAAGGGCGGCATCTGGGAAAGACCGTGCTGCGAATTGCCGGAGCGTCAATACCCATGGCGATCACGGCATGGCTCATCGCTGAATTGGTCGGCGCGCTCCCGCTCCGTGGATTTCTCCTCCACCTGTTTCAAGTTCTTGGCGGGACCATTTCAGCCGTGCTCGTCTTCTACGGCTGTTGCCGTTTTTTCCGGGTGGAAGAATTGCACGAGGCCGTTCATGCCATCGCCGGGAGATTCGCGCGAGCGCCGCGCCCCGCGAGTAAACTCTGAGCTTGCTCTCCGCAGCGCGGTTGACAGCCCCGGTCCGACTATTTAACAATCCGCTTGCCCAAAGGAGGTCCTATGCCGAAAGTCAATTCGCTGGGGCATGTCGGTGTTCACGTGCGCGACATCGAACGTTCGGTGGCTTTCTATCGCGATATTCTCGGACTGCAAGTGAGCGATCGAAGCCCGCGCGGCGCGGTGTTCATGACCGCACAGGATCGCTCGGTTGAACATCATGAGCTTCTCCTCGCGCCCGGCCGCAACGACCAGGGCAATGTCAATGTCCTGCAGCAAATCTCTTTCCGTTGCGCGACCCTCAAAGACGTCAAAGATTTTTACAAAGTGTTCGTCGACAATCACGTGCCGATCAATCGCGTGGTGAGCCACGGCAATACGGTAAGCATCTACGCGCAGGATCCCGACGGCAATTCGGTGGAAGTCTATTGGCCGAGCGGCGTCGACGTGCCGCAGCCTTTCGGCAAACCGATGGATCTGAACAAGAGCGAATCGGCAATCCGCGAGCAACTGAACGAGATTCTCAAGGAATGGGAACAGTCCACGCAGAGGTGAATTTATTTTCGCTATGGGCGGCATGACCAAAGTCGCAACGATTATTCGCCTCACCGCGATACACGCGCTGCTTTTGCTTGCCGCAGTTATATTAGTGCCGCGCCTCATGGCCGCGACGCCTTTGAAGAAAGTACGCTTGGCGTACAGCGCTTTCGCCTATGCCAACCCGCCGTTCTGGATTGCTCAGGAGCTGAAATTATTCGAGAAGTATGGTCTCGATACGGAGTTGGTTTACGTCTCCGGCGCCAGACCAATCCAAGCGATGCTCGGTGGCTCGATCGATGTTTCGCAAGTCGGCGGCGCGGCGACTGTGGCCGCCGCCGCTCAGGGCGCCGACGTAGTGATTCTCGGAACGGTTTTCAGCCGGCTTAATTTTGCCGTGCACGCAAGCCCGCAGATCACACAGATCAGCGACCTCAAAGGGAAAACACTGGCGACCGGCGCCATCGGTGGCAACACCTACTTCGCCGCGCTTTTGTTTTTAAACAACTTCGGCTGGGCACCGAACAAGGACGTGATGCTCTTCGCTTCGGGCGGCTCGCCCGACGTGCTCAATGCACTGATGCAAGGAAGATTTCCCGCCGGCGTGTTGACGGCCGCGACGACTCATTTAGCGGCACGCAATGGCTTCCGGGAAATTTTTGATCTTGCAAGTTTGGATTTTCCCTTCCCGACTCTCTCGGTGGTGAGCACGAGAAAATACAGCGAAGGGAATCCGGAAACTATCTTGAACGTTCTGCGCGCAACCTCGGAAGCGATTTATTTGTATAAAACTCGTCCTGAACAGACTCTCCCGGTGATCGCGAGATATATGCGGGTGCCCAAAGACGACCCGGCGTTGATTCAGTCGCAGGAGACGTTCGCGAAACATTTGAATTTAACGCTGACACCGTCTCCTGAGGGTATCAAGTTTATTCTCGACTACCTCGCCGAACAGCGCCCCGCGCTCAAGGGTAAAAATCCAGCCGACTTCATCGAGCGAAAATTTCTCAGAAAACTCGAAGAGGAAGGCTTCTTCAAACAGTTCGCCGCGAAGTAGAGACGAATATAACCGTACCATCAACCAGACGAGGAAAAAAATGATGAGAGTAGACATCCACAGCCACACCGCGCCGGCGAAGTACCTCGAAGCGATCCGGCACGACCCCAAGAGCATGGGCTGCCGCGTCGAAAAAGACGACCAGGGACGCGAATCGGTCGTGCAAGACAACGGCCGGTCCACGCGGGTACGTACGAACCTGATCGATCCGGAGTTGCGCCTGCGCGAGATGGCCGCGGAGCAAGTCGACGTCATCGTCGAGTCGCTATTGCCACCGCTCTTGCCGCTGTGGGCGCCGACGGCGGTCGGTGTGCGCGTTTGCCAGGGGGTCAATGACGCCATCGCCGACGATGCGAAGCGCTATCCCGGTCGCATGGTAGGCATGGGCATCGTGCCCTTTCAGGACGTCGGTGAGGCGATCCGCGAGCTCGACCGGGTCGTCAAGGAACATGGCATGCGCACGGTGTTAATCCCGGCGAGCCACCACGGCAAGAATTTGGACGAAGCGGAATTTTTTCCGTTCTTCGAGCGCGCTCAGGAGCGCGGCGTGCTTATCTTCATACATCCGCACCACGTCGCCGCCGCCGATCGATTAAAGAAATATGCGCTGGCTAATTTAATCGGCAACCCGCTGGAAACCACCATCGCGCAAGCGAGTTTGATCTTCGGCGGCGTGCTCGAGCGATTGCCCGAATTGAAAATCTGCTGCGCTCACGGCGGCGGCTATTCGCCGTGGATTCGCGGCCGCTGGCGCCACGGTCAGTCGAGCCGGCATGAAGCGAAAGAGGTGATTACCCGCCCGATCGATGAATATCTCGGCCGCATGTACTTCGACACCTGCGTTTTCGATCCGGCGTCCCTCGAGTTTCTGATTAAAACCATGGGGAGTGATCACGTCCTGCTCGGCACCGACTATCCAACGCCGATGATGGGTGCCGATCAGGTTTCGCTCGTTAATCAAATCGATGGGCTTACCGCGAAGGACAAAGAAAACGTGCTCGGCGGCAATGCCGCCAGATTACTAGGTCTGTAGTGACAGCGAACGTCAAGACCTAGAAACAAACTGGACATCCGAAACTCGAAACAAATCTAAATGATCAAAAAACCCAAAACTCCGAAGCTGCTCGCCGAGTGTTTGTTTGGGATTTCGAGCTTCGGATTTCGGATTTACAAAAGAAAGAGGTGATCCATGCCGCGAATTCCTTACGTCGATCCTGATAAAGTCACCGATCCGGAAATCAAAGGCTACCTCGATCGCGCCCGGCGCGAAGGCACGCCGCGTCCTGAAAGCCAGGCGGTGCGCGCGCACGTGCCCAATGTCATTCGCGCCTTTTCCCAAGCCTGGGAGCTGGCTTTTCGCAACGGCGTCGTCGATCACGCGCTCAAAGAGCTCTGCCGGGTCTATGTTTCGAAATCGATCCAGTGCGAGTATTGAGGCGTGCAGCGCTCCGTCCAGGCTGGACGGCAAGGCCTAACCGAAGAGAAGTATGACGAGCTGCTCAACTTCGCCGACTCGGACAAGTTCACCGAACGAGAAAAAATCGCGCTGACTTACACCAGCGCTATTGCGTGGAATTCCGACATCGCCGACGACGCGCTGTGGGAGAAACTGCACCAGTACTTCTCAATTCCCGAGTTAGTCGAGCTCGGCTTTTTTATTGGTCTCACGCTCGGACAGCAGCGCTGGATCAAAACCCTCGACATCGACCACGGCGCCGTGCTCGGCGATACGGCAGCGGGCCTCGCGCCGGTAGGCCGCCAACGAGATTGAAACTCACCACGGTCCTGCCCGAACGATGCGCGAAGTCGCTTCGTTCTCCCTACGGGAGAAGATCAGAATGAGGGCGACAGCGTGCGCACAATCGTGGGACCCCCACTCTAACTCTCCCCGTTTCGACGGGGGAGAGGATAGGAGTTTGAGCGGGCGAGGGAACAAAGGTAGTACTAAGTCAGTTCTGTGCTTTGGCCGTTAGCCAGCGCCGCGACATCATCGACGACGAAGATTGCCAGGGCTTCGCGCCGATTTCTAACGGTGATCTCATGCCGTGGAAACGCGCTCACGTTCAATCCAGCCTGTTGTGCCACTTCTTCAGAGATAACCAAGTGGCAACTGAATTCCTTTGTCAGATCTTGCAGCCGGCTGGCTACGTTGACCGTGTCGCCGATCGCAGTGAGATGAATAATCGGGCCATATCCCATGCGTCCCACGACCGCCGGGCCGCAATGAATGCCGACGCCGATCTTAAGGGGTTCGGCTAGTTCATCGGCGAGCGCTTGGCTGAGCGCTTTGACCTGCTCGACCATGCGCATCGCCGCCGCCAATGCTTGACGACAACCTTCGGCCGGGCCGGACTCAACGCCGAACAACGCCATGACACCGTCGCCGATAAATTTGTCGACTAGCCCGCCGGCGCGCGAAATACTCT
>VBKX01000049.1 GCA_005879435.1 Deltaproteobacteria bacterium | reverse complement strand
AAGAAGCGATCGCGCTGGCGAACGACAGCATTTACGGTCTTGCGGCAGGTATCTTCACCGAGAATGTCGAGTGGGCGATGAAGTTCGCGCGCGAGGCGGAAGCCGGCAATTTACACGTCAACTGGGGATCGCAGTGGCGCGTCGATTTGATGCCCTACGGCGGCCTCAAAGAGTCCGGCTTCGGCAAAGAGGGGCCGAAGTATGCGGTGCAAGAGATGAGCGAATTGAAAATGGTGGTGTTTCATTTGAATAGCTAGCATAAACGCAATGACCAAAAAGTTAGCCGCATAGAACGCCAATGGTTAGGAGTATTTTTATGCGACCTTGGCGTGCTTTGCGGTGAATCAGTCTTAATTTCAACGGATTAAGTTTTGAACAATTCTAGATTGGATGACGAATGAGATCAGACGGACGACAAACGACGCAATTGCGACCGCTAAAGATTACGCCGAGCTACATCAAAACGGCCGAAGGTTCCGTATTGATTGAAATGGGCGATACCAAAGTCATTTGCACAGCGAAGCTCGAAGAGCGTGTGCCGCCGTTTCTGCGCAACAGCGGCAAGGGTTGGATCACCGCCGAGTACGGCATGCTGCCGGGGTCGTCACAGCAGCGCATCGGTCGCGAGTCTTCGCGCGGCAAAGTCGGCGGGCGCACGCATGAGATCCAACGGCTCATCGGTCGGAGCTTGCGCGCAATTGCCGATTTGAAAAGCCTGGGCGAGCGCACGATCTGGGTTGATTGCGATGTGATCCAAGCCGACGGCGGAACGCGAACGGCGTCGATCACCGGCGCTTATGTCGCGCTGGTCGAAGCCGCGCGCGGCTGGCTCGGTCGCGGCTTTATCACCGCCGACCCGATCAAAGATTCCGTTGCCGCAGTGAGCATCGGCGTCATCGATGGCAAGGTTCATCTGGATCTTTGTTATGAGGAAGATAGCCGGGCCGACGTCGATATGAATTTCGTCATGACCGGCGCCGGAAAATTCATTGAAGTACAGGGAACTGCGGAAAGCTCGCCGTTCACAAAAAAGCAGCTGGAACATATGACCGAGATTGCCCATCAGGGAATCAAAGAGCTGCTAAAAGCTCAGAAGAGAGTCATCGCGTCTCTCGCCTGAGTCGATGCGAAGATGATCGAGCTTCTCGTTGCTACGACCAATGCCGGTAAGTTTGCTGAGGTGCAAGCCTTCTTAAGTAAGCTCCCATTGCGGATTGTTTCGTTGCGCGATTTGCGCGATCCGCCCGAGATCGTTGAAGACGGCGCGACCTTTGAGGCGAATGCGCTTAAAAAGGCACGCATTCTGGCGGAGCATTCAGGTCTGCTGACGCTGGCTGATGACTCGGGTTTGGAAGTCGACGCTTTGAGTGGCGCTCCGGGAATCTATTCGGCCCGCTATGCTGGTGAAAATGGCAATGACAAGAAGAATAATGAAAAATTGCTGCGTGAACTGGCGGCCATTCCAGAGGAGCAGCGGACAGCGCGCTTTGTCTGCGCTCTGGCGCTGTGCGCGCCCAAATCTGACTGCCAAAGAAAATGGGCTGTGCGTGAATCTTGCGAAGGGCGCATCGCATTTGTGCTAAAAGGGTCGAATGGATTCGGTTACGATCCGCTGTTCTTCTATCCGTCCTTTGGCAAAACTTTTGGCGAAATTGATCAAAAAACCAAGTCGACGGTCAGTCATCGAGGCAAGGCGCTGAAGAAAATGACCGACATCCTGGCGACATTGATCGACTTGCCGATACAAACTTGATTTCAGGCACGTTCTGTATAGAATGACGCCTGGTTACTTGACGGGGCGTAGCGCAGCCTGGTAGCGCACCTGCCTTGGGCGCAGGGGGTCGGAAGTTCGAATCTTCTCGCCCCGACCATCCGCGAGTACTGAGTGATGAGTTCTGAGTGCTGAGAAGGTGCAGTGCGGAAGGGTGCCGCTCAGCACTCAGTGCTATATTCGGCGCCAGTAGCTCAGCTGGATAGAGCAACGGCCTTCTAAGCCGTAGGTCAGGGGTTCGAATCCCTTCTGGCGCGCCATGCTAAGTCGTTTTTGTGGTGAGTGTAGCTCAATTGGTTAGAGCACTGGGTTGTGGTCCCAGGGGTTGAGGGTTCAAGTCCCTTCACTCACCCCAGTTTTGCAAAACTATGTATGAATGATGGATGAGGGATAAAGGATGAAGATTTGTAGTTGTTTCAATTCATCCTTCCACCTTCCTGCTTCGTCCATTCTTTATGTGTCGGGCCGCTAGCTCAGTTGGTAGAGCAGCTGACTCTTAATCAGCGGGTCCGGAGTTCGAGTCTCCGGCGGCCCACCAAATCTTCCCTTTCCCGGCGAAATTTCGAAACCCGCGCCGCTTTCATGCCTCGAATTGGTATATATCTTTGTTGTTAAAGCCGGGGGGTGGTGAGATAATCGTTCCAAGTGTTTAAAAGATCATTACGACCTCCGTGATCAGGAGTGGTTTAAACGTAGATGGTTGGCGAGGAGAATTTCACGTACACGATGTACCTGCAGGTTTATCTTCATGCAGCGGTCGTGCGCGGTGTGCTCGCGACGAATCAAGATCGGTTGAGCAATTATTTGTTTGTTCGGCAAGGCGACACGGTATTCTCTCTCAAAGACGCCACTCTAGAGCTATATAACCGAAAACCTGTCTCGGTCGGCGCCGATGAATACCTGGTCTATATGCACGAAGTATTTTTGATTGCCGACTTAAGCTCAGAAGCTCGGATGCAGCGGTCGGAAATGGACCATTTCTATGTCAAAAAGGATCCGAGCAGAGCGCTGTTCAGCGTCGGACCGTACTTGCTGCAAGGAAGCGTTCATTTGTTGCCCGGCAGCGCACTTCACGAGTTACTCATGGAGAAGAGCCAGTTTATTCCGGTGACTGAGGCGACACTCGTGGACCGACCGGATGTTGGACCGAGAACTTATTTGGTCAACCGTGACAGAATCGGTTTTATGACCGCGATCGGTGACGGTCTCGTTGAATTATAGGCGTGTCGATGTCCATGCCCCTCCCTACCGAAATCAACCATATTAGAGCGCGCGGAGTCGTGCGTATGACGTGGGACGACGGGCATGTGGGCGAATATGCGGAAGCGGATCTCCGCGGTCATTGTCCCTGTGCGCTTTGTCAGGGACACGGCGCTCAGCGACGATTTATCGACGTCCCCAATGCAAAGTTGGAGGCAATCAGCCCGGTCGGAAATTACGCCATCGAAATGCGCTGGAATGATGGTCACAACACGGGTATTTACACGTACGATCACTTGCGGACTCTCTGCCCCTGCAGCCAATGTCAGATGAAGGGATCAGAAAGTATTTGACGGCGGCCTTTCCGAAATTTTTCATCATTAGTTCTGTTTTCAAACGATGAAAGTGAGTGCGACGGGCCATGTCTCCGCGATCATCCTCGCGGGCGGCAAGAGCTCACGGATGGGAACTCCAAAATTTTCCTGCACTTCGACAGCGATCCGTTGATCTCTCACATGGTGCGGAAGTTAAAGAAGGACTTTGATGAAGTCCTTGTCGTCACCGCGCCGGGATATGGCCTCCCCGGACTTACCCGTGAGAGTGGCGCGCGACGACCTGCCCTTTCGAGGGCCAGCCAGCGGCGTCCCTTGCGGTTTACAAGCTTCGACGACGGAGATTTGTTTTTGTAAGTTCGTGGGACGCGCTTTTTCTGACGTGCGGCTTATGCGGTTCCTTCCTATTCGCCTGGGCGACGCCGTGGTTGCTGTGGCAGGGCCGGCTGCAACCGCTCCAAGCCGTTGACGAAAAGTCGGTAGTCGCGCAACTAAAGCAACAATTTGAAGTCGGGAACCTAAGACCGACATTCTTGTATCAGGAAGTTGCAGCGCGAATTATCAGTGAGGAAGAGATGATCCGGCGGGATTGAGTTTTGTCAATCTGAACTTCCGGGAGATTATCATCGTGCGCTGCGGCGCTGGCGTTCGCTCTGTTGCTTGATGTCTCTATCCTTCGACTACAACGTCCTTCGTACATCAACGGACCGCGGTCAGACAACTGGACATTGAGTTTGTGAGAGGCGGAAAACCTGAGATCGGATTTCTGGGTTGAACGGCGCTTGACATACTAGCAGGTTATTTTTACTCTGCATTTCAAGTCGGAATGCGAATGGTGAGTTCGTTGGCGAATCCGGTTTTCGCGAGAGTGGCGGAACTGGCAGACGCACTAGACTTAGGATCTAGCGGGTAACCGTGGGGGTTCGAATCCCCCCTCTCGCACCATCGGTGATTTGGGAATTGAAGGTACTTGGAGAAAGGTTGGTCTAGGGCACCGCGCGCGGTCAAAATGCAATCACACGTGGGTTGAAATCGAATTTTCCCCACACGTGCAGTGTCTCGTAAGAATTCGCCATGAAAATTGATATTGATGAATTGAGTCCGGTGCAGCGAAAAGTCCGGGTCGAACTTCCCGCTGAGACCGTTGCCGGCGAGTTTTCTCGCGCGTATAAGAATCTTGGTCAGCGCGTTCGCGTCAAAGGTTTTCGCAGTGGCAAGATTCCCCGGAGCGTCTTACAGGGGATCTATGGCAATGAAGTTAAAGGTGAAGTCAGATCTCATCTCGTGGAGGAGTCCTTAGAGGAAATCGTAAAAGAGCGCGGCTTGCAGATCGTTTCGCGGCCCGAGGTGGAAACTACCGAGTTTAATGAAAGCGGCCCTTTTTCTTTTTCTGCAGTTTTTGAAGTGAAGCCCGACTTCGAAGTCAAAGACTATCTGGGCATGGAAGTCGAGAAGGTGAAAATCACGATTACGGATGCTCAAGTCGACGAGGCGCTGCGTCGGTTGCAGGAAGGACATGCTCGTCTGGAGCCGGTCGAAGGTCGTGAAGTGGTCCAGAAGGGCGACTTTGTTTTGCTGGACTTTGAGGGGACCATTGCAGGGAAGCCGTTTTCGGGCGGTAAGGGTGAGAATTATGCGCTCGAAGTCGGCTCCGGGCATGCGTTACCACAATTTGAAGATGCCGTTGCCGGGCTAACGTTGGGCGAACGTCGCACCGTCGCGGTGAATTACCCGGAAGACTATCCGAATAAAGAAATCGCCGGCAAAGCGGTAGATTTTTCCATCGTCGTCCGCGAGATTAAGCAAAAGGTCTTGCCGACGCTTGATGATGAATTTGCCAAAGACCATGGGGAATGCGCCACCCTCGACGAGTTGAAATCGCGCATCCGTGGACGTTTGGAAGACGAGCTTGGGCACTATCAAAACGAAGAGCTTAAAGAAAAGCTGGTCGATCGATTGATCGAGGCGCACTCGTTCACCATTCCACCGTCGATGGTGGAGCGGCAAACTAGATACTTGATGGAGCGCTACCAAAATCAGATCGCCGGGCAACGCGACTCAGGCGCCGGCGCGCTGCCGCCGATGGAGGAGGTTAAAAAAAATCTCGAGGCCAGAGCCACGCGGCAAGTCCATGCGACGCTACTCGTGGAACGGATCGCCCAGCTCGAACGGATCGAGATCACAGATAAAGATGTACAGGATCGAGTGGACAGCCTCGCGCGCGCGGCGGGTGATCGCGCTAAAAATCTCCGCGAGATCTATTCGCGAGCTGACGCTCGCGATGATTTGCGGTCGCAAATGGTCTTCGATCGCACCCTTGGCTTTTTGCTTGAGCGCGCGACGATCAAAGAAGTCGATCCGCCTGTTTCTAAGGTTGATGAGCAGGCTGAAAAAAGATAGAATGCTCACTGTGGATAAGGGGTTTACCTACATATGAGTTTCATCCCCATTGTCGTTGAGCAAACAGGCCGTGGTGAACGCGCTTATGACATTTATTCACGTCTCCTTAAAGATCGAATCGTTTTTCTCGGTACCGTAGTAACCGACGAAGTCGCCAACGTTATTACCGCACAATTTCTCTTTCTCGAATCGGAAGATCCCGAACGCGATATCTTCTTTTACATTAATAGTCCCGGTGGTTCGGTCACAGCGGGATTGGCGATTTACGATACTATGCAGTACATCCGACCACAGATTTCAACGGTGTGCGTCGGACAAGCCGCCAGCATGGGCGCAGTTTTATTAGCGGCAGGCGCGAAGGCGAAACGTTTTGCCTTGCCGCATTCGCGCATTATGATCCATCAACCATTGGGCGGTTTCCAAGGGCAGGCTGCAGACATTGATATTCAGGCCCGTGAAATTCTTCGCATGCGCGAAGAACTCAACAATATATTAATGAAACATACAGGACAGAGCTTGAAGAAAATCGAGAAAGACACCGATCGCGATATGTTTTTAAACGGCAAGCAGGCACAAGAGTATGGCCTGGTTGACGAGGTAATTGCGACTCGGCCGGAAGGAAGCA
>VBKX01000048.1:468-4318 GCA_005879435.1 Deltaproteobacteria bacterium | reverse complement strand
CGTCGTGAAACAGTTTTAAGTAGCTATCGTAGGTATTCTCGACGGGGCCTTCCCAGAGAGTGGCTTCCTTTCGGGAGCGAAAGACGCCTTCGGTTTTCTGGTCAGCGCCGAGCATCACGTCGATGTCTTCCTTGATGCCCAGGACACCTTTCTTGATCCGGTAGCCGATCAATTTTCCCTGCTCGTTGCGGAGCGGTTCCGTTCCGTCGTGAAATTTGGGATTGTCGCCGAACTTGATTTGCTCCCGCTTGGTCAAACCCATCAAGCTGAACAATCGGCTTTGCGGCACGAAAATCTGACAGCCCGCCTCTTCGTCGCCGCCATGCTGATGGATCGTAAACGGGGGAACCACCAGCATGTCGTAAGTGCCGAACGAATAAGTTTTACCGTCGTTGATCTCCCAACCTCTGCCACTTAAGCAGAACAAGGTCGGTGCGCTGATATGGCGGTGCGCGCCCCGCGCGGGGGCTTTGGGCTGAATGTCCGAGTAATGGGACGTAAGATCGAAAACCGGAGCGCGTTTAAGAATATCGTAGCAGACGATATCCCCGGTCTGATGCGGGCTGCTGCTTCCCATCACCGTCCCTTGCACGGGGAGCAGTTTGACCACACGTGGCAATTCTTCCTTTATCGACTCTTCGTGACGTTGATGCGCCAACGGATCGCCGGCTTCAAGACTCGCTTCCGCCTCCCACGGCCACCGTTCTTCCATTTTAAATCCTACTCCAAGTTCGATACATATTAGCTGCACTCGAGAAACGACGGCCGATGGCCGTCCTTCCCGCGGAAGCGGGAATCCAGGTTTCCCCTCCCACCTCCTGGATTCCGGGTCGTGCTAGCTATGCCAGCTCGCCCGGAATGACACCGTAAGACCGCAGCGCAACTCCTAAAGCGAATCGGTTATCTTGTATACAGTCCGTCGATGAATCCCTGCTTATCCAGTTTCTCGATCACCTTGGTCTGAATGAACTGAGCCGGATTCGCCTTGCGCGCATCCAATCGCTTCGACCAGTCGAGAATCGTTTGAATGCCCTTCGCGGAGGGATACGGTTTCTCTGCGAGCAACTTCACGTAGAAACTATAGGCCTCTTGCAGTTCCTCGGTGTTTTCTAGTTTCATATATTTCTTCATAATCATCGGGGTTTTGATGTTTTCGGTCTTGTAGAAGTGAATGCCCTCGATCACCGACTTGATCACCATTTCCGTGGCGAACGGTTCCGCATCGTAGAACTTGCGGCTCGTCGTCAGCGCGGCGTTAGGGAGTTCCGAATCTCTCATTCCGGGAAGATCTTCGAAAAAATTGTAACCCGCCCGACGCGCCGCGAAAGTAAACGGCGGCGCCAACGTCGTCGCATCCACCTGATTTAATTGCAATGCGCCGAACCGGCTCGACGAAGGACCCACGGCGAGATAGCTCACGTCCCGCTCAGGGTCCAGTCCGGATGCTGCGAGAATCATTTTCAATGACAACATCGCGGGACCAATTAGACTGTTGACTGCGAGTTTTTTTCCTTTGAGCTGAGCGAGGTCTTTAATCTCCCGCTTTGTCACGAGCACTTGAGGCTCTTGATTGATCGGACTGGCGACGATGAAGATATCCGCGCCGCCGAGCACGGCGTCAACGACACCGCCGCCGCCGGCATTGATAAAGTTGACATCGTTGCTCACCAGCGCCTGCGTGGCGACCACGCCGCCGCGCATGTAAACCAACTGCGCGTTGATGCCGTTCTTTTTAAAAAACCCCGCTTCCTTCGCAATCCAAACAGGCGCGTACTGTGGCGAAATCGAAGTGTAGGCAATCGTGACGTTGGCAAGCTTCTCTTGGGCGGCGAATCCTGCCGCATTCGACAGAAATATTGTCAGCGCGATGGAATAGCTTACTCTTGTCCAAAATCTCCCCTGGCCCCTCTTTTTCAAAGAGGGGAAGTGCTCGTCACAAGCCGAATTCCCCCTTTGACAAAGGGGGACGAAGGGGGATTTTTTCGCGAGCGAAACACTCAGTCCAATGAAGAACTCCGTCGCGAATATCAAACGACTTGCATGTAGCATGACTGAGTTCAAGCGGAGCAACAGCGTTCGGTGTTAAATCCCTCGAGCAGTGCCAGCAGCCACGTTCACAATATTCTGGACCGGTTTACAAAGATCGCTTGGCCTCGGCCCGCCGCAGACTTTCCGCAAGCGCCCGACGCAGGATCGCACTCAGCGCCTTCTTTTTGTACGCGGCTGAGCCGCGCAGATCCTCGATCGGCTCAGCGCCTTCTTGAATCACGTGGCCGGCTTGCTCGATGAGCGCCGAAGTAATCTTGTTGCCGCCTAGGAGCAATTCCACCGACAGCGCTTTCTGCGGCACGGTGCCGCCCCCGGTCACGCCGATGCCGATTTCATTACAGGCGCCGGCTGAATCGAGGCTTAACTGCACGGCGGCGCTGGCAATCGCGAAGTCCCCCGCCACTTTTTCAAGCTTCAGATAAACGCCCGCGCTGCTTTTACCCGGCAACGGAAAAACAATCTCGGTTAGAATTTCGTCGGGTTCCATCGCGGTAGTGTAAGCGAAGGTAAAAAACTCAGCGGCGGGGATAACGCGTTCACCGCGCGAGCCGACGCATTTCAACTGAGCGTTGAGCGCCAGCACAACTGCGCCGTAGTCACCGGAAGGATCGGCTTCCGCCAGGCCGCCGCCGATGGTGCCGCGGTTACGTACTTGCGCGTCGCCGATCTCGCTTGCCGCTTCACGGAGAATCGGCAGCCTGTCGCCGATCAGCCGGGATTCCTCGATCTGCACGTGGCGCGTCATCGCGCCGATACGAATCTGTCCAGCTTCTTCGCGGACGTAATTCAGGTCGCCGATTCGATGGATATCGACCAGATACTTCGGCCGAGCGACTCGGAGCTTCATCATCGGCACCAAGCTCTGCCCGCCGGCCAAGAGCTTTGCGTCATCGCCGTAACGGCGCAAAAGTTCGATGGCTTCGTTGATGCTGGCCGGCGCCAAGTATTCAAAAGAAACTGGATACATTAGTGTCCTTGTCCAAAATCTCCCCTAGCCCCTCTTTTCCGAAGAGGGGACCTACTTCACAGGACGAATTCTCCCTTTGACAAAGGGAGATAAAGGGGATTTTTCATTTTTTCTCAGCCGCAAACTATCGCTTGCTGTATTCGTAGCGCATCGGATCCCACTTGCTGGCCCGAATCTCGTCGTACGCCTTTTTGACGAATGTGAAGTCGTAAACTTGATCGAGGGTTACCGGTCCTTTGATCCGGCTCGTTGCGCCTACCCCGCGCAGCTGGTCGCGCACCCGCTCGATGTTGGTGGTCATCACTTCTTCGCTGGCGCGTCCGATCTTTGCGAGGTCGGACGCTTGCTTATCGCGCTCGCGCCAGATCTCTTTGGCTTCGTTGAAGTCGTTAATGCGCAGGACTTCCATTATGAATTTCGCCGCCTCGTTGGGATTGCGATGATAGAACATCTGGCCCTTGAGCGTCGCTTTCACGACTTTGTAAACGTCGTCCGGCGCACCCTGGATTTTATCGTCGCTGGTTTCGAGATTGGCGCTTAACGACGACACGTAATCGCCGCTATAGAGCAGAATGCGAAAACCCTTCGCTTGCGCTATCCGAGCATTGCCTATAGTGATCATGGTCGCATCGACCGTCCCGGCCAACAGCGCGCCGAAGCGGACCGAAGGCTCGCCGAGAGCGCGCATCTGCACGGTATCCACGGCGACGCCGTTTTTACTCAATAGTTCGCGAAACAGCAGCGTAGAATTGCCTGAAGCATCGGATATCGCCACGGTCTTGCCGTTCAGTTGCTTAATGTTAGTGATCTTCGGCGAGACCACCAGATACTGAG
>VBKX01000048.1:0-447 GCA_005879435.1 Deltaproteobacteria bacterium | reverse complement strand
GCGTCCGCCGCCAAGCATCGCCGGAATGGAGCCACCGTTGCCGTAATCGACCGCGCCGCTCACGACCACCTGAGTCGTCACGGTCCCGCGAGTAACGACAACTTCGACATCCAATCCTTCCTCCCGGTAAAAACCCAATCGCTGCGGAATCACGTACGGCACCAGCGACTCGCCCGCCGCTTTCGAAGCTATGCGAATTTTTTTCAGCGCTTCGGCGCCGAACGATTCCGCGCTCGCGCTACAAAGAAGTGGAATCACTGCCAGCAGAGTTTGCAGCATCGTGAATCTCGTCCTTTTCATAATAAGAAGTCGATGTTCGACACGCTGACCGCAAAAGCTTGCATGCTTCGACAGGTTGAGCAGGAGCGGAATAATTTTAGTCATCGCCGATCTCTTTCCGTTCGTCCTGAGCAGCTCGTCGAAGGACTCCTCAAGGTTTATCGCATC
>VBKX01000374.1:2714-6780 GCA_005879435.1 Deltaproteobacteria bacterium | reverse complement strand
CGCCTCACCCACCATCTAACTCTACGATAGACTTGACAGGACGATGGTGACCCGTCCGAGGCTCTTTCTCCCCCACTGCCCCTATGTTAAGGAATATTTTATGTCGATCCTCAAAGTCACCCGCCTCGGCCATCCCGTGCTGCGTAAAGTCACCGAGCAAGTGCCACTGCGGGAATTGCAATCTCCGGCCATGCAGAGATTTATCGACGACATGGTCGAAACGATGAAAGAATATGAGGGTGTCGGCTTGGCAGCCGATCAGGTTTTTGAATCGAAACAAGTTGCCGTGCTGGAGGTTGCGGATAATCCGCGTTATCCGGACAAGCCGGCGGTTCCGCTGACGGTTTTGGTGAATCCCAAAATCACGCCACTGTCCGACGAAATGGAAGAAGACTGGGAAGGCTGTCTCAGCATTCCCGACTTACGCGGCCGGGTGCCGCGTTACAAAACCATTCATGTTCAGGCCCTCGACCGCTACGGCGACCCGCTCGACTTCGTCGCCGAAGACTTTCACGCTCGCGTGATTCAGCACGAGTTCGACCATTTGAACGGGAAAGTCTACCTCGACCGCATGCGCGATTTAACCACGCTGACGTTTCTGCAGGAACTTGCCCGCTATTGGCTCCCTTCCGAGCAGGGTTAGTTTTGTGCTTTGAGAGAAAAAGTTTGAGATCTCAGTCGGACGTTTTCAAAATCAACGCTCAACGCTTTCCTCTCGGCCCTATCACTCCACCCTCGTTGAGTTTCCTGTCACGAAAAGTTACAGTCGCGTCATGAATTCTCCCCGCCTCGAATCATCTCTGGAACGATTGCTCGGCGCCGTGTCGGTGGGAACCGCGCCGATTTTGGAGCGCGCGCTTTCGGGCCACGACATCAGCGTCGACGAAGCGGCACGGTTATTCGATGCCGACGGCTCGGATCTATTGGCGATGATCGCCGCGGCCGACGAACTGCGCGCGCGAACCGTCGGCGACGTGGTCACCTATGTCATCAATCGCAACATCAATTTCACCAATGTGTGCGTCAAAGCGTGCGGTTTTTGCGCCTTCAGCCGCGGCCACCTGGCCGAAGAAGGCTACTACCTGCCTGTCGAGGAAATTATCCGGCGCGCTCAAGAAGCTCATGACTTGGGCGCGACGGAAGTCTGCGTACAGGCCGGCCTCGCGCCGGGCATGGACGGTTGGCACTATGTGAAACTCTGCCGGGCCTTGAAAGAAGCGCTGCCCGATGTCCACGTGCACGGCTTTTCTCCTGAGGAAGTGCTCTACGGTTCGACCCTCACGGGTGTGAGCATTCGCGAATATCTCGTTGCGCACAAAGAAGCCGGCGTGGGAAGTCTTCCCGGGACTTCGGCGGAGGTTTTAGTCGACGAAATCCGTCAACAGGTATCGCCGGGACGCATCGGCACCGCGCAGTGGATTGAATTGATTCAAACCGCGCACGAAGTCGGCCTTCCCACCACGTCGACGATCATGTATGGCTACATCGAAAGCTCCCTCGACAAAGCCATCCATTTGAATATTTTACGGGAAATTCAAAAGCGCACCGGAGGCATCACAGAGTTCGTGCCACTCAGTTTCGTCTACGAAGAAGCGCCGATGTTTCACCGCAAACCGCCCGTCGGATTGCGGCGCGGCGCCAGCGGCGCCGAAGTGATGAAAATGTATGCCGTGTCGCGACTGATGTTGAACAACACCATTCCCAATCTGCAAGTGTCGTGGGTGAAAGAAGGGCCGAAACTGTCGCAAATCGCGCTTCTCGCCGGCGCCAACGATTTCGGCGGAACGCTCATCAATGGAAGCATCTCGCCCGCCGCTGGCGCATCCTACGGACAGCTGATGAAGCCGTCGCAATTCCGCGGCATGATTCGTGAGATGGGGCGCATTCCCGCGGAGCGCTCGACGACGTACCAGAAAATTCGCGTCTTCGAGTCCGAAGATCAGCACCGCGACCTGCTCGATGAGGTCAACGACCCGTCGCAGCGTTTCGGTTCCTATCAGAACCTCATCCAACTGAGAGAGTACCGCTTTCGCGATTTCTACCGGAAGCAAAAGGATCTCGAACATTAGTCAGCGCCCCAGTTGAATGCCTCAACAGCGATGAACGGCCAGCCAGTGCAGTTTGAAGCGATCGGCACTCGCCTTGGATTTAGTGTCGCCGAGCGCACGCCCAAACGGCTACGTTTACTCTGGCAGGGTCCACGTTTTCCCGCGTTCCTCTGTCTCGGCATCGCGCTGCTGCTGTTGTTTGTGTCGGTACCCATCGTGCAAGCTCTGCGTATGCGCGGCTTTACCGGACCCGCGGCGTCGCTGTGGTATTTTCCCCTGATGAATCTGATCCTCTTCGGCATCGCGATTTTTCTCATCACGCAGCGCCGCGTCATTGAGTTAGACGGCGACGCGCATGTGATTACACTGCGCCGTCAGAGCCTCTATCGTTCGATAATATTTTGCGCATCGTACGGCGAAATCGAGAGCGTAAAACTCGGCGTCGATCGGGTCTACAGCGGCTTTGCCTTGGGAGGCTCTACCGCGGCGCAAAAATTCGCAGTGCCATCACTGCGCCTCAGTCTGAAAAGCGGTGACCTCGTGCTATTGGACCGCGGCAGTTTTCGCAAGCTCGCGGAGCTCGGGAAGCTGGTGAGCGAGCGCATTGCAAAACCGCTCGAGACCGATTCGCAACTGCAGGCGCAACCGCAAAGGATTTCGGAAGAGAATTCAGAGAAAGAAGTCGTTTAGGAAGTGGCCGCGTGCGCGATCAGCTGATGTAACTGCGCGATGGCCTTTTTTACTCCTTCTTGGGCCAGCTGCTCGGCGTTCAACCATCTGATGCCGCGCGCGCCGATTTCTCCGATGGCGAAAATATTTTCGCTCAGCGACTTCTGCGTTTCATCGAAACTCGCGGACCAGATCACGTCGCCGCGGCGCACGTCGACCAGATCCAATACGAACGCTACTGACGCCGGACTTTTGGCACCCCACTCGTCGCCCACCCTCTCGCGATAGCGCCGCACTCTGCCGATCATCACGGCGTCGGCATATACCATCTCTCCGAGTTGACGCAAGCGCGCCGCTTCTCCAGCGGCCGAGATCGTTTGGCTGACTTCCCGCACTTCGCTCTCCGACACGATCTGCCAATTGGGGAGGCTATTCATTACAGAATAGATGATCCGCGCCAGCGTTTCCGACGGATCACGCTCGGCATTTTTCGCTTCGCCCGGCCCCGCCGGGGTTCTCAAGCGCTGCGCCGTTGCGTCGGCCGGCAGCATGACCGCGATGCGGCGAATCCGCCGCGCTTCCAAGTCCGTGGAATACTTGCTTTGCAGATTACCGGGCCCGAAGCTGCAGCTGCACAGCAAAAAAATGAGGAGTGAGAAAGGGGCGCGTCGGTGAGCATGCACACGGCGCGCTGGCTCTTGGGGAACGCGATCACGTCGCGCAGTGACTTGGCGCCGCTCAAAAGCATCGCCAAGCGATCGATACCGAAGGCAATGCCACCGTGCGGCGGCGCGCCAAAACTCAATGCCTCCAGAAAAAATCCAAACTTTGCTTCCGCTTCTTCGGCGCCGCTGCCCATGAGGCCGAGAATCTTTTTCTGCAACTCGACTTGGTGGATACGGATGCTGCCGCCGCCGATCTCAATTCCGTTGAGCGCCAGATCATACGCCTTGGAACGACACTTCGCCGGCTCGCTGTCGAGCAAAGGCAAATCCTCATCCAACGGCGAAGTGAACGGATGATGCAAGGCGACGTAGCGCTTTTCTTGCGCATCGAATTCCATCAGCGGAAATTCCACCACCCATACAAGAGCGTAATCCTTTTCCGGGATCAAACCGAGTTTTTCGCCCAAGTGCAGACGCAGATTGCCGAGCGCATCGTGCACGACCTTAGCGCGGTCGGCGGAGAATAACACCACGTCGCCGACCTGAGCTTCGGCGCTTTGTTCGATCGCTTTCTGTTCGGCATCCGAGAGAAACTTGGCGATCGGCGACTGCCAACCTTCCGCGGTGATTTTTGTCCAGGCGATTCCTTTGGCGCCGAACGTCGCCACGAACGGCGTCAGATCG
>VBKX01000374.1:0-2595 GCA_005879435.1 Deltaproteobacteria bacterium | reverse complement strand
GGGTCGGGCAAGTCGGCCTCGAGCACGCTGCGGAACACGTCGCGCACCGCTTGCTCCATCAGCGCCTGGATCTCGCCTTCCGACAGGAACGAGGTTTCGACGTCGATCTGCGTGAATTCGGGCTGGCGATCGGCGCGCAGGTCCTCGTCGCGAAAACACTTGACGATCTGAAAGTAGCGGTCGAGCCCGCCGACCATGAGAATCTGCTTGAATAGTTGCGGTGACTGCGGCAGCGCATAGAACTTGCCGGGATAGATCCGGCTCGGGACTAAATAATCGCGCGCCCCTTCAGGCGTGCTCTTGGTCAAAACCGGTGTTTCGACGTCGATGAAGCCTAAGCCGTCGAGATAATCGCGGATCAACTTCGTCATACGGTAGCGCAACAGTAAATGACTCAGGCTCTGGGGCCGGCGCAGATCGAGATAGCGGTATTTGAGCCGGGTGTTCTCGTTGGCGTCGGTTTCGTCTTCAATGATGAACGGCGGCACGGCCGACGCATTGAGCAAACGCAGCTCGTGGCAAACCAATTCCACTTCGCCGGTGGCGTGATCGGGATTGATCGTTTCCGGCGACCTTTTCGCTAACGCGCCCCGCACGGCGATCACGTCCTCAGAGCGAATCTGTTTGGCCTTCTCATGCGACGTCGGGTCGACCTCCGGACGAAAAACCACTTGGCAGATGCCGCTGCGGTCGCGCAGGTCGACGAAAATGACGCCTCCGTGGTCGCGCCGACTGTGCACCCAGCCCACCAAGGTCATTTCTTTGCCGACCTCACCGGCGCGCGGCTCGCCGCAATAACAGCTGCGTTTCCAGTCGCCCCACTGATCGCTAAACACTCTCTCCGCCACCATCAACCTATCTTCCTCGCTAGCAACTCTGCCTCGATGCCGTCCAAACCGATTTCCTCCTGCCGTTTGCTCGTCATGTCGCGCAACAAGGCTTTTCCCTTCGCCAGCTCATCGTCGCCGACGATCAAAACCGACACGGCATTGAATTTGTCGGCGCGGCGCATTTGGCTCTTCAAGCTGCGCGCTTCGCCCTCCATCTCCACATTTAGATTATTTTTGCGCAAGCGATGAACCAATGGAAAAGCCCAGTCGCGCGCCTGTTCACCCACCCAGACGACATAGAGGCTCGGGCCGGTGTTCGCCGCACTCTCTTGCATCTTGAGCAACATCGTCAGCCGCTCTACGCCCATGGCAAAGCCGACGCCGGGGATCGCCGGCCCGCCGAGTTGTTCAACCAATCCGTCATAGCGCCCGCCCGCGGCGATCGCGCTTTGGGAGCCCAGTTGCGCGGTGGTCCATTCGAACGTCGTCCGGCAGTAGTAATCGAGGCCCCGCACCATGCGCGGATTGAGCGTGTATTTGACGTTGGTTTCACGTAGCAGCCGCTGCACAGTTCCAAAATGGTCGCGACAATTGACGCAGAGCGATTCGAGAATCGATGGCGCGTCTTTCGTCGCCTCGATGCAACCGGACTCCTTGCAATCTAGCGCTCGCAGCGGATTGCGATCAATGCGCCGCCGGCAATTGGCGCACAAAGATTCCTCCCGCGCTTTTAGGAAAGCCAAGAGCTTTTCGCGATACTGCGGCCGGCATTCCGCATCGCCGAGCGAATTGAGCTGCAGCGTTGGCTCGGTCAAACCTAATGACTCGAAAAAGTCGTTGAGCAGCAGCAAAACCTCCGCGTCGATAAACGGATCGCCGCGTCCCAATGCTTCCGCGCCGATTTGATGAAACTGGCGCATGCGGCCTTTCTGCGGCCGCTCGCGGCGAAACATCGGTCCCATATAATAAAGCTTGCGCGCCGGCTCGACTTTATACATCTCGGCTTCCACGTAAGCGCGCACGACGCCGGCGGTGCCCTCCGGTCTCAGCGTGAGCTTGGTGCCTTCGGCATGGTCCGCGCTCCGGCTGTCGCGATCTGCGAAAGTATACATCTCCTTTTCGACGATGTCCGTGGTCTCGCCGATGGAGCGGCTGAATAACTCCGTCTTTTCGACGATCGGAATGCGGATCTCGGCAAAGTTGTAGGCCGTGAAAACGCGGCGCGCGACCGCTTCCACCTGCTGCCAAGTGCCGACCTCTTCCGGCAGGATATCCGAGAATCCCTTAATGCTGGTAATCTTCATCTGCGTTGTCGGGTGAGTTTAACCAGGACACCATAAGAATCCCGGCAGGTCAAGTTAACGCTTGATTGCAGCGACCACGATGCGGCTAATCGGCGCGCGCCCTATAACGATATATTCGGCTCCGCCGCGTGGTGCCATTCAGCTCGGCGAAGAGGAAGCCGCGGAAGGTCATTAAATAGGTCAGGCCAAGTCCGACGATAAACGCATAGAGAAAAAGATTCACAAACCCTGGCAAGTCGAATAGAAACGGCTCAATCAGCTGCAGTAAATAATATCCGCCGAGCGCGAATATGATATTCGGAATCAGCCATTCGAGCCAATTCTCCACGATAAAATTGTAGCTCGCGCCGATCAATTCCAAACCTGAAGCTCGGCTCTGGTAAATCAGCTCAGGCACCGCGTTCAGGATAATGTACAAGCAAAGCCGGATTAAGAAAAAAATCAGCGCGCCGTTGGGCAAC
>VBKX01000373.1:1043-3451 GCA_005879435.1 Deltaproteobacteria bacterium | reverse complement strand
GCTTTCTTTTCTGATCGTCTTCGCTGATGAGATTGCCCACCACGTCCGAGGCAAAGCCGCACTGCGGGCTGATCGCCAGCTGTTCCAGTGGAAGATATTTGCTCGCTCTATCGATGCGACTTTTGAGGTCGTCCACCGTTTCGAGCCCCGGAACTTTGGTGCTGACCAGCCCCAACACAACGACCTTTCCTTTCGGGACAAAACGCAGCGGTTCGAAAGTACCAGCGCGCGGACTGTCGTATTCAAGTAAGAACCGATCGTGTTGAAGGCCGCCGAAGAGCGCCTCCGCAATGGCGTCGTAGCTTCCCTCTCGGTGCCACATGCTGCGCTGATTGCCGCGGCACAAGTGAATGCCAAACGTGACATCGTCGAAGAGGCGTAAAACCTCATTATCCGCCTGGATCGAGCGCATGAGATTTTTCATCGGATCTTCGCCGCGTTCCCTCATTTCATCCAGCGACGGACCGTCAACATACGCGGTATAGCTCGGCGCATCGATTTGGACGTAGCGGCAGCCGGCGTCGATCAAGCTGCGAATCATCTCGCGCTCGATGCGCACCACGTCGGCCACGAAGTCCTCAGTGCTCCAGTACACCGATTTCGAATTCTGGTAATCGAAACGCTGGACGATACGATCCGGGCCGACGAGCGTTACTTTTGCGGGCTGTCGCGCCACGCCGCTGACAAACGAATATTCCTCCAGAGGAAGATTGCGCACGAGACGGAGCTTTTGCGACACCGGACGGCGCTGCAAGATCGCCGCGCCGTCGGCGACGTGATAAGGATCCCAACGTTGCAGCGGTTTCCCCTCGCGCGATAGGCATTCCATGAATGAAAGATTGACCGCGCGCGCCTCGAAGCCGCTTACGGAAGCCGCGAAGCTGTCCTGAAAATTTAGACGGCGATATTCGCCGTCGGTGATCACGTCCAGCCCCACTTCCTCCTGCAGCCGCACCGCTTCGCGAATCGCTTCGTTCTCGATCCGGCGCAAATCATCATCGCTAATCTTTTTCTGCTCCCGCTCTGCGTACGCCTGTTTTAGGTGGTTGGGACGGAGCAGACTGCCGACTACGTCCGTCCGGATGCTTGCCAACTTGTCCAGTGCCTTTGGTTCCATAAACTTCCCTTTCACATGATTAGCGGGTGAATAACTCGTTGATCCCCTTGTCCGCGCCTTCTTTGCTCGCTTCCTTACGCGCTCGTTCAATCGTGTCGGCCGTGTCGCGCGCGAGCTGCGCCATGTCGATCGTCGTGAGCTTCCCCTCGCGCTTGAGAAAGCGTCCGTCGACAATCACCGCCTCGACGTTGGACGGCTGCGCCGCCTGCACAATCATATTCGTCGGGATCGTGAAGGGCAGCATGTTCACGTCGGTGGTACGCACAAGGATCAAGTCTGCGCGCTTGCCGGGCGTCAGCGAACCGACATGCTCTGCGAGCCCCAACGCACGCGCGCCGTCTAGGGTCGCCATTTCCAGCACGCGTTGCGCCGAGATACCGAACTCGCTTTTTTGCAGGCCGTTCTCGATGTTTTGTATGGCTTTCATGATCGCGAACATATCGGCATTGCCGCACAGGATCGTCGTGTCCACCGACAGGCTCACCGGCACTCCGGCGCGGAGAAAGGATCCTACAGGAGGAATGCCGAAACCGGTCCTGAGTTCGGTGTATGGACTCATGCTGACTGGAGTTTTAGTATCGGCGAGCAACTTGAGATCCTCGGGAGAATTGTTCGTCACGTGGACCAGCACAACGTCGGATCCGAGCAGCCCGGCCTTCGCCAGCGCCTGGATTCCCTGGCGCTTCATCACTCGCTCTCTCGGCGGGCAATATCAATGGAATTGGTTTCGGGCCCGCGCGGCGCGATGCCGAGCGTCAACAGCTTATCCTTGGCATCGCTGAACCATTGCTTCTGCACACGCGCGACGTCGTCGAGCGGTAGCGTCGCGTCAGGCGGCGTCTTGCGCGAGTAACCGTAAGCGAAACGTGCGCGCGCGCCGACCTCTTTGTGTACTTTGATTTCCGCGTCGGCATATTCCGGCCCGAGCAGATTATGCGACCAGTTGGTGACCGTGGTGATGCCGGAAAAAATGGCTTCGGCGAGAGCCAGCCGCACACCTCTCGCGTTGTCTTCCGGCGAAAAGAACTGCCCTAGCAAGCGACTGATGTAAAAGTAACCGGTATTCTCGGTCGGACCTGCCATATTGCGCGCCACCGCGCCCCACATATGCCAGTGGGTTTCGATGAAGCCGGGCAGCGCGATCATGCTGTCAGCGCGAACGATCTCAGCTTTCGGCGCGGCAAGATTTTGACCGACGGCGACAATCACGCCGTCGCGCACGTGAATATCGCCGCCGCGAATCTCGCCGAGCTTGGGGTCCATCGTAAGAACGTGCGCGTTCTTCACGATG